>JAWKHS010000016.1 GCA_041394705.1 Vicinamibacterales bacterium | reverse complement strand
CAACGGCGCGAACCGGCTCGGCGGCAACTCGCTCTCGGATCTCATCGTCTTCGGCAAGCGGGCGGGCGAGCACGCGGCCGGGTTCGCCAGGGTCCACGTCCACGCCGCGCTCGACGACGGCGCCGTGGAGCGTGCGATCCAGGCGTCGCTCGAGCCGTTCGAGCGGGGCGGATCGGGCGAGAACCCGTACCGGCTGCAGCACGAGCTGCAGGAGATGATGCAGGCGCTCGTCGGCATCGTCCGGACCGAGGCCGAGATGCAGGAGGCCGTGGTGAAGCTGGCCGCGCTGCGCGAGCGGGCGGCGCGCGCCGGCGTCGACGGGCACCGCGAGTACCACGCCGGCTGGCACACCTGCCTGGACCTCAGGAACCTGCTGGACGTGTCCGAGGCCATCACGCGCTCGGCCATCGAGCGCAAGGAGAGCCGCGGCGGCCACTTCCGGGAGGACTATCCGGAGAAGGCGAAGGAGTTCGGCGACTGCAACGTCGCGACGCGCCGCGCCGCCGACGGGTCCATGCAGGTGTCGCGCGTGCCGCTGCCGCCCCTGCCGCCGGAGCTGGCGAAGGTGATCGAGGAGGAGAAGAGCTAGGGGCCCGGGTCCCGGTCCCGGGGCTCGGGAATGGCGAAGAAGTCGGGCTGTCACGCTGTCGAAGGACGTATCCATGCACGGAGTTCTTCCCGGGCCCCGGACCCCGGGACCCAAGCCCCGGTGGGAATCACGATGAAGGCGACATTCAGCATCTGGCGCAGCACGTCGGCGGAGTCGGGCGGGTTCACCGACTACGCGACCGACGTGTCCGAGGGGATGGTGGTGCTCGACGCGGTGCACCAGATCCAGGCCGAGCACGCGCCGGACCTGGCGTGCCGGTGGAACTGCAAGGCGGGGAAGTGCGGGTCGTGCTCGGCCGAGATCAACGGGCGGCCGCGGCTGATGTGCATGACCCGGCTGAACAGCCTGGACCTCAGCCAGACGGTCACGATCGAGCCGATGCGGACCTTCCCGCTCATCAAGGACCTCGTGACCGAGGTGTCCTGGAACTACCGCGTCAAGCAGGGCATCCGGCGCTTCGCTCCGCGCACGCCCGACGCCCCCGACGGCACGTGGCGGATGTCGCAGCGCGACGCCGACCGCGTGCAGGAGTTCCGGAAGTGCATCGAGTGCTTCCTCTGCCAGGACGTGTGCCACGTGCTGCGCGACCACGGCAAGCACGACGGGTTCATCGGGCCCCGGTTCCTCACCTACTCGGCGGCGCTCGAAATGCACCCGCTGGACACGGCCGACCGCCTGCCGGACCTCAAGGACGCGCACGGCATCGGCTACTGCAACATCACCAAGTGCTGCACGAAGGTGTGCCCCGAGCACATCCACATCACCGACAATGCGATCATCCCGCTCAAGGAGCGGGTGGTCGACCGCTTCTACGACCCCGTGACCCGGTTGCTCCGGATGCTGCGCTAGCTGCCAGCTCCCGGAAAGGAGGCGCGCCATGATCACGCTGAAGCCGCTGTCGTCCGAGGCCCTGCCGGCCGCGCAGGCGAAAGCGGAGCGCTACCGCCTCCTGAACGAGCCCGACCAGGCCGAGAGCATCTGCGAGGACATCCTCGCGGCCGATCCCGGCAACCACCAGGCCACCATCACGCTGCTCCTGGCGCTCACCGACCGCTTCGACCGCGGCGACGGCCACCTGGTGGCCCGGGCCCAGCAGCTGGCCTCGCAGCTCCACACTCCGTACGAGCGCGCGTACTTCGCCGGCATCGTCGCCGAGCGGCGTGCCCGGGCCCTGCTCGAGGGCGGAGGGCCGGGGCGTGCGCGCACGGCCGTCCACTGGCTGCACGAGGCGATGGGCCACTACGAGGAGGCGGAGCGGCTGCGGCTGCCCGGCAACGACGAAGCGACGCTCCGCTGGAACGCCTGCGCGCGCGTGCTGAACGCCCGCCCGGACCTCCGCCTGCTCGAGCCGGACACGGCGACGCCCGTCACGAACGAGTAGGGCGGGGGCGTCGGGCTCAGCGGCCGGCCCTGGTGGCCTGCCACCCGTCGCCGGTGATGCGATCGCCCACCACCGTGCCGGTCAGCGGGCGACCCTCGACGTCGAGCGTCAGGGCCGTCCCGCGCAGGCGGCCGGTCACCGTCCTGGTCCCGTCCGCGCCGGAGAGGGTGCCGCGCACCATCTGGAAGGTCTGCGTCAGTTCCAGGGTCCCGTCGGGCGTCGTCCAGCGCCCGTCGACCTGCGCCGGCACGAGGTACAGGAGGGCCGTGCACCAGCTGGTGCACTCCCCGCCGACGTGCCGCTCCTCGTCGGGCTCCCAGCCCGGGATGGCGAACGTGTTGAGCACGATGCGGCTGCCGGGCGCGAGCCGCAGGAACGCGTCGGTGAGCTGCTCGAGGTTGTCGGGCAGCAGGAACAACGCGAGCACCGACGCCTTCGACACGTCGGCCTTGAACATGTCGCCCTCGACGAAGGTCGCACGCGCGCCCACCCCCGCCTCGTCCGCGAGATCGCGGGCGAGCGCCACCATGTCCGGATTGAACTCGACCCCGATGGCCCGTGCGCCGCGTTTCGCCGCCGCGATGACGTTGCGCCCATCGCCCGACCCGAGGTCCATCACGACGTCGTCGGGCGTCACCCTGGCCATGTCGAGCATCAGCTCGACGAGCGCATCGGGCGTCGGCACCCAGACCACGTCCTTGCCGCCCTGCCCGATCTCGGGCTCGTAGGGCTTTGCCTGCTGCGCTCCGGCGCCCCCCGGCCACAGGAGCACCGCCGCCAGCACCACCGCCAGCCCCCGGACCGACCGGTTCATGACATCCACGCGATTGACTCCGTGCAGCGTGACCGCGTGACAGCGGCAGTGGGACAGTGTGCTCCTTCGAGCCGCCAGCCGCCAGCCGCCAGCCCCGGGCCCCGAGCCCCGGGTCCCGACGGGCGTCAGGCGCTAGCTAGAGTCCCGCCTTCGTCTCGTCCACCATGAAGCGGACGACCTCGCGCAGGTCCTGGTTCTTCGCGTACGTCGCCAGCTGGCGATCGGCGCCGGTCCCGTTCTTCAGGATCCAGCGGATCCCGTCGATCTCGCGGCGGCTGCCCAGCGCGTCCACCGCGTCGTCCACGAACGCGAGGTACTCCTCCAGGAGCTGGCGCTCCGGCACCTCCACCTCGCGGCCGAAGTCGATGAGGGCGCCGTGGATGCCGTAGCGGGAGGCCCGCCACTTGTTCTCCATGATGAGGGCGCGGCTGTAGGACCGCCACGCCTGGTTGCGGGCGTGGAGCAGCCACAGCTTGTACACGGTGGCCTGGATGAGGGCCGCCAGCGCCAGCGTCTCGTCCACGCGCAGCGGCAGGTCGCAGATGCGCACCTCCAGCGTCGGGAAGAACGGGTGCGGCCGGACGTCCCACCAGATCTTCTTGGCGTTGTCGATGCAGTTGGTCCGCATCAGGAGGTTCACGAACCCCTCGTAGTCCGCCCAGCTCGTGAACGTGTCCGGGATGTTGGTCCGCGGGAACTTGTCGAACACCTTGCAGCGGTACGACTTGAGGCCGGTGTTCATGCCCAGCCAGAACGGCGAGTTCGTGGACAGCGCGAGCATGTGCGGCAGGAAGTACCGCACCTGGTTCATCAGCTGGATGGCGGTCTCGCGGTCCTCGATGCCCACGTGCACGTGCAGGCCGAAGATCAGGTTCGCCCGCGCCACGAGCTGCATGTCCTCGACCACCTGCAGGTAGCGCTCGTCGGGCGAGATGTCCTGCACGCGCCAGTCGGCGAACGGGTGGGTGGCGCCCGCCACGAGGAGCAGGCCGTTCTCGGTGGCGAGCTGCAGCATTTGGCGCCGCAGGTTCACCATGTCGGCGCGCGCCTCGTCCATGTTGCGACAGACGCCGGTGCCCACCTCCACGACGGACTGGTGGAGCTCGGCCTTCACCTTCTCGTTCAGCACCCGCCGGCCCTTGGCCATGAGCTCGGTCTGGATGTGCGAGCGCAGGTCGAACGTCTCCGGGTCGATCGTCTGGTATTCCTCTTCGATGCCGATCGAGAACGAGGGCTTCATCAGCGTCCCCGGAGGAGCGGCGCCCAGCGGAGGTCCGGCGGCGCCGGCGGCTCCTGCGCCTTCTTGACCGCGAAGCGCGCCACCGCGTCCACGACCCACTCGAAGTTGGCCGCGCCCACGGAGTACGGATCGGCGTCGGGCGCGGGGTTCATGAAGTCGATGGCGTAGGGCACGCCGTCCTCGCAGGCGAACTCCACCGTGTTGAGGTCGTAGCCGAGGGCGCGGCACAGCGTGACCGCGTCCGTGCGGACGCGCGCGAGCAGCGCCTCCGGATACTCCGGCGGGTGCTTGATGTACCGCTCGTGGAACGGCAGCCGCGGATCGTACGGCATCACGTGGACCTCTTCCTGGCCCACGACGTAGCACCTGAAGTAATCGGTGAACTGCACGGCCCGCTGCAGGGTCATGCAGTGCGTGCGCGTCCGGTCGTAGTCGCGGAAGAACTCCTCCCGCGACTTCACGTGGTAGACGTCGCGCCAGCCCCCGCCGTCGAAGGGCTTCAGGAACGCCGGAAACCCGACGTACTCGAAGATCTCGTCCCAGTTCAGCGGATACACCAGGTTCCGCATCGACTTGTCGGTCGTGCCCGGCGGGTGCTCCTTGTGCGGCAGCACCACCGTCGGCGGCACCGCGACGCCGAGGCGCGCCGCCAGCGCGTAGTTGAAGAACTTGTCGTCGGCGCTCGACCAGAACGGGTTGCTGACGACGTAGGCGCCGCCGAGGACGGCCGTCTTCAGCCACGCGCGGTAGAACGGGATGTCGTGGGAGATGCGATCCACGATGACGCGGTACGGGCAGGGCCCGTCCATCCGGATGCCGCCGATCTGGACGAACTCCGCCGTGATGCCGGGCACCGCCATCGCGTTGACGCGCTCGACGAGCGCGCCGGGAAACACGTTCTCCATGCCGAACAGGACGCCGATGGTGGCCATGGGGAGTCTCCGGATCTCGGAATGCGGGTCCCGGCGACGCTGGTCGAACGTCCGGGACGGCGATGCCCAGCTTAGCCGATCATGCCGGTGCGGAACCCACCGCCCGGCGGGCGCCCTGGCACCTCGACCCGACGCCGCCGCGCCGGCGGACGGGCTCGCGCGTCAGGGCAAGTACGCGCTGGCCATCGGCTGCCAGTAGGGCCAGTCGTGCTTGCTGCCGAAGCCCCACACGTGCAGGGCGTGCGGGATGCCCCGGCCCGAGAGCATGCCGCTGAAGTCCTCGTTCGCCTTGCGGCAGATGTCCCACTCGCCGGTGGCGAGCACGAACTTGTTGCGGCGGAGCTGATCCAGGTAATAGGGCTCGGTCAGGTTGGGCAGGAACGCCACGGGGTTCAGCAGGTACGCGTCCTGGTCGGCGTAGCCGTGGAGGAACTGGCCGATGTCGAAGGCGCCGCCCATCGTGATGCACGACGTGAAGACATAGGGGTGGCGCAGTGCCATGGCCATCGCGTGGTAGGCGCCGAAGGAGCAGCCCGTCACGCCGATGCCGTGCGCCGGGTTCATCTGGCGCACCAGGGGCACGACGTCGGACAGGATGTAGGACTCGTACTGCAGGTGCCGGTCGATGCGCTCGCGCGGATGCCGCCCCCGCGCGTACCAGCTCTCGCCGTCCACCGACGACACACAGAACAGCTGCAGCCATCCGTTGTCGATCTTCTGGTCCACCGCGCGCACCAGGCCGCGATCCTCGAACTCGAAGAACGCGCCCATGGAGCTGGGGAAGACGACGAACGGCGTGCCGCCGTGGCCGAAGACGAGGAGTTCCATGTCCCGACCGAGCGATCGGGAGTACCAGCGGTGATAGTCGCGTTTCATCCAGCCTCGGGCCCGGCGGCGCGACCCGGGCGGACGCGCGGCGGCATCTATACTAATGGGGCTCGGGGTCCGAGGCTCGGGGTTCCTATCTCGTGAATCAGAGAATCGGCACGGGAACTCGTGGACAGCCTCGTGCATCGACAGGACCGCGCCCCCGGGCCGATTACATGACCGTGCCGGTCGCCACCGCACCTCGTCTCGAACGCCACGCCGCCTTCCGGTCGCGATTCCTCGAACCGCGGCGCGACATCACCGTCTACCTGCCGCCCGGGTACGACGACGACCGGCGCCGGCGCTTTCCCGTGCTCTACATGCACGACGGCCAGAACCTCTTCGATCCGGAGACGTCGTACGTTCGCGGCCACTACTGGCGGCTCGGCGAGATGGCCGACATGCTCATCGCCGAGGGACGCGTGGCGCCGCTCGTGATCGTGGGGGTGGACCATGCCGGACCGGCGCGCCTGCAGGAATACACCCCGACGAAGGACCCGCGGCTCGGCGGCGGCGGGGCCCGCGACTGGGGCCGGCTCCTCACTGAAGAGCTGAAGCCGTTCATCGACGACACTTACCGCACCGAGATCGAACGCGAGCGGACCGGCCTGGGCGGCTCGTCGCTCGGCGGGCTGGCCACGATGTTCCTCGGACTGCGTCACGCGGACGTCTTCGGGCGGCTCGCCGTGATGTCACCGTCGGTCTGGTGGGCGAAGCGGTCGATCCTGCGCTACGTTGCCAAGGCGCGGCCGAAACCGGCGACGCGCATCTGGCTGGACATGGGCACGGCGGAGAGCAAGAACGGGGTGGCCGACGCCCGGCGGCTCAAGGGCGCGCTCGAGAAGGCGGGTTGGCGCGAGCACGAGGACCTGGCCTACTGCGAGCCCGAAGGCGCGACGCACAGTGAGGGCGCGTGGGCGGATCGCGTCGGCGACGTCCTGCAGTTCCTCTTCCCCGGCGACTTCGGCGAGTTCAGCGCCTAGTGGCCGCTCGGTCGCGGCGCCGTCCGAGGTCGACCTACGGCACGACGACGCTCACGGGCGCCGACGCCACACCTGGTCCGCTGTCGTTCACGCCCCGCACCCATAGTGTGTAGGTTCCAGGCGGGACGTTGGTCGCCGTCCAGGCCGTCTGGCCGTTGGTCGGCAGGATCACGACCGGCGGCCCGGAGCCGATGGCGGCCTCCACCTGGTAGTCGGTCGTGTCGCGCACGGCCGGCCAGGAGAGCGTCACCGTGGTCCCGCTGACGACGGCCGGGTTCGGCGCGGGCGCCACCGGGGGCGTGAGGAGGATGGAGCCTCCGCCGCAGCCGGTCACCGCATCCGGGGCGGGATTGAGCGCCACGCGGCCGAGTACTGACGGGGTCGTCACGTCGAGACCCGTGACATACGGCGTCTGGTCCACGTCGCCAAACGAGTACGGCCGGAACGTGGAGGCGACGACAACCACTCCCGTCCGCTCGTCGATGCCGGTGTCCAGCCGACAGGCGCCGCCTGGCGAAAACGGGAGCACCGAGAAGCTGCTCAGGGGCGTGAGGCCCCAGGAATACGCCGAGAGTCCCGCTTGGTGACTGGCGACGACGTGTTGCCTGGCTTCGTCGATGACGAGTTGATCCCCTGGGAGGAGGGTGTGGGGCAGCACCACCGCACCAACCTCCGTCCCGCTGGTGGCGTCGTATCGCTTCAGCAGGAACTCGATCGCGGGCAGGGTGCCGCCTATCGTCACGACGAAGACATCGGCGCCGTCGCTCGTCACGGCCAGGGCCAGCACTCCGTCGGTGAGTGGTATGGCCCGGACGAGGGCGCCACCCTCGTCGAACGAGGCGAGTTCCAAGGCACTGCCATTGCCCCGGACGGCGAACAGCGTCCGCGACACGGGCGCGTAGGCGAGGAGCCGCCGCCACCTGACGTCCACCGTGGACGGCGGTTGCACGTTCGTGACGAGCGGCACGACGCCCGCGGCGCTCACCGTGCTGATGGTTTGCTGGTTCCATATGAAGGCCCGGAGGCGCATCGAGTCGCCGGCCAGCACCGGCATCTCGTCGGTCGCCGAGCCCGGCAGGGGCGCGGTCGTCACGAACTCGCCGGTCCGCGGCGCCCATCCGTGCACCACCGGAGCGCCGGCGGCGTTCCGGACGACCGACACGATGACGCGGCCGCCGTCCACGGAGACGCCGCCCGTCGAGCCTCCGGGCCGCACGAGCGCCCGAGTGGCCCCAGTCTGCAGCGACACCTCGGTCGTGGCGAGCGGACCCGTCACGATCATTCTGGGTTGTCCGACGCCCGGCTGCGCCGCGAGGGCGATGAACGACAGGGTCATGACGACTCGCATGGACGACCTCCGCTGATACCGGGGAGTGCGGGCTGCCAGGGTCGTGCCACACACCGCCGACGCGCAGGCGTGGCGCCCAGCGCTGTCATCCCCTCGGGTGTGGCGCTGGCACCACAGCAGGTGTGGCCGCCTCGCCACGGTACCTCCAGCCCGCCGTTCCAATCCGGTAAGATCACACGTCGCGCGCCCTCGGGTTCTCCGCTCCAATGATCCGGTTCGTCTTCGCTGTTCTCCTCTCGTCCGTCCTCGCCGTGCCATGCCCCGCCGCCGCGCAGGCGCCGGCGCCGCCCGAAGTCCCTCCAGGCCCCGTGGCTCCGGCCACCATCGTCCGCGACGAGCGCGGCGCCCCCACGGTGCGCGCCATCCGGCTCCGTGAGCCGCTGACGGTGGACGGGCGGCTCGAGGAAGCGGTCTACGGGCAGAATCAGCCCTTCGGCGATCTCATCCAGGTGGTGCCTCGCACGGGCGAGGCCGCCACCGAGCGGACCGACCTCTGGCTGATGTTCGACGACCGGAACATCTACGTCGGCGCCCGGGTGTACGACTCCTCGCCCCCGGAGCAGTGGGTGGCCAACGAGTACCGTCGCGACAGCGCACCCCTGCGCCAGAACGACCACGTCGGGGTCGGCTTCGACACCTTCCACGACCGGCGCAGCGGGTTCATGTTCTACGCGAGCCCGTTGGGGGCCTTCTCGGACTATTCGGTGATCGACGAAGGGCAGCCCAACGGCGACTGGAACCCCGTGTGGAACGTACGGACAGGGCGGTTCGGCGGCGGCTGGACGATGGAGATGATCATCCCGTTCAAGTCGATCCGCTTCAAGGGCGGGCGCAACCAGACGTGGGGCTTCCAGGTGCGCCGCTCCATCCGCCGCAAGAACGAGTGGGCGTACCTGTCGCCGCTCCCGGCCGCGATGGGGGGCCCGCTGGGACTCAACCGCGTGTCGCTCTACGGTCAGGCCACGGGCATCGACGTGCCAGAGAGCACGCGCAACCTCGAGATCAAGCCGTACGTCTTCGGCCGCTCGACGACCGATCGCCTCCGCACGCCCGCCGTGTCGAACGACCTCGACGCCCAGGCCGGCCTCGACGTGAAGTACGGGATCACGGCCAACCTCACCGCCGACTTCACCTACAACACCGACTTCGCCCAGGTGGAGGTGGACGAGCAGCAGGTGAACCTGACGCGGTTCAGCCTGTTCTTCCCCGAGAAGCGGGACTTCTTCCTCGAAGGTCGCGGCATCTTCGACTTCGGGCGCGGCGGCGCGAGTGGCGGGGGAGGCGGCGGGGGAGGCGGCGGCCTCGGCAGCGGCTTCGGCGGGCCGTCGTCCACGCCCACGCTGTTCTACAGCCGGCGCATCGGGTTGAACGCCGGACGCGTGGTGCCGATTCAGGTGGGCGCGCGGGTGACCGGCAAGGTGGGCAAGTTCGGCGTGGGGCTGCTCGACATCCAGGCCGGCGACGAGGCGGTGTCGGCCACGCCGGCCACGAACTTCAGCGTGATCCGCGTGAAGCGGGACATCTTCACGAACAGCACCGTCGGCGCCATCTTCACGAACCGCTCCGAGTCGAACGTGACGCCGGGCTCCTCCAACCAGGCGTACGGCGTGGACGCCGCCTTCGGGCTCAGGAACGACCTCACCGTGGGCGGTTACTACGCACGCACGGCAACGGAGGGCCTGGTTGGCGACGACGACAGCTACCAGGCGCGCCTCGACTACTTCGCCGATCGCTACGGGGCGAAGCTGGAGTACGTGCACGTCGGCGACCACTTCAATCCCGAGGTCGGCTTCGTGCAGCGCGACGACTTCACGCGCGGCTTCGCCTCGCTCCGCTTCAGCCCGCGGCCCCGCCGCCTGAAGGGCGTGCGCAAGCTCACGTGGCAGTACGATCTCGAGCACATCGAGAACGGCGCCGGCGCGTTGGAGACGCGCGTGCACGTCGGGAAGTTCAGCGTCGAGCTCGAGAACAGCGACTTCCTCAACGTGGAGGCCACCCGCGACTACGAGGGCCTGCCGCGGGCCTTCGACGTCGTGAACGGCGTCACCATCCAGCCGGGCAGCTACCAGTTCGACGACATCCAGGTCACCTACACCCTGGGCGCGCAGCGCCGCGTGGCGGGCGCGCTCGGCGCCCAGGCCGGCCATTTCTGGAACGGCACGATCCGCAGCGTGAGCTACACCGCCGCCCGGGTCTCGTTCCAGCGGCAGTTCTCGGTGGAGCCCACGGTCCAGTACACGAAGGTGGACCTTCCAGGTGGGGGCTTCACCACCACCCTGCTTCGCACCCGCGCCGACTACGCCTTCTCCCCGCGGATGTTCGCGAGCGCGCTGGTCCAGTACAACTCCACGGACAAGAGCTTCAGCACGAACGTCCGCTACCGCTGGGAGTACAAGCTGGGCAGCGAGTTCTTCGTCGTCTACACCGACGAGCGCGACACGCGGGCGGCCGGTTATCCGGGCCTGAAGAACCGCGCGTTCGTCGTGAAGCTGACGCGGTTCTTCCGCGTCTGAGGCCCGCCGTGCGTTCAGCCGGCACACGACGGACGCCCGCGGCCGGCTCGTGGCAGAATCTCCTCACCGTGAAAGGCTGGCGCGTCGTCGGGTTGGTGGCCGCGTTCGTCGCATGGCGCGCGTCCGCGGCGGCGCAGGTGCCTGACGGCGGCGCCGCCCCCGCCGAGCCGGGATCGGCCGCAGCGCCCGCGCCCGCAGCCCCCGCGCTGGTGGACGTGAAATCGATCGATCCGGAGTCGTTCCGGGCGGTCGTGCTCCGCGTGCCCGAAGGGCAGACGCCGCGGATCGACGGTCATCTCGACGAGGCGGTCTGGCAGGCGGCGCCGCCCCAAGGCCACTTCATCCAGCGCGAGCCGACCTTCGGCGCGCCGTCCACCGAGGAGACCGAGTTCCGCGTCCTCTACGACGACCGGAACCTGTACTTCGGCGTGTGGGTGTGGGACCGGGATCCGGCGCACATCCTGGGCAGCGAGATGAAGCGCGACTCCGGCCTCCGGAAGGGCGACCAGATCAAGATCGCCATCGACACGTTCCACGATCACCGCAACTCGTACATCTTCTTCACCAATCCGCTCGGCGCCTACAAGGACGCACAGAGCGTCGAGAACGGCCGCACCATCAACTACGACTGGAACGCCGTCTGGGAGAACCAGACGTCGGTCGACGGCCGGGGCTGGTACATCGAGGCGCGCATCCCGCTCAGCCAGATCCGCTTCCGCGGCGATCCGGGCGAGGTCACGTGGGGCCTGAACGTCTGCCGCATCCTCATGCGCCGGAACGAGGAGTCCTACTGGGTCCCGTTCCCGCGCGAGTGGGGCGCCGGCGGCCTCGCCCGCATGGGCAACGCCGGGGTCCTGGCCGGGCTGACGGACCTCCAGCCGAAGCGCCGGGTCGAGGTGCTGCCGTACGTCCTGCCGCGCGTCAGCGACGACTTCGGTCCGCCGGGAGGCGCCCGCGCCCGCCACCGCGACACCAAACTCGAGGGCGGCCTCGACGTGAAAGTGGGGCTCACCGACGAGCTCACGGCCGACCTCACCTACAACACCGACTTCGCGCAGGTGGAGGCCGACCAGGAGGTCGTCAACAACACGCGCTTCAGCCTCTTCTTCCCCGAGAAGCGTGTGTTCTTCACCGAGAGCGCCGGCATCTTCGACTATGGCAAGAGCGGATCGAGCGCCGGCGGCGAGGCGGCGGCGAACGACCCGGGCATCCTGCCGCTCTTCTACTCGCGCCAGATCGGGCTCGTGGACGGCCAGGAAGTGCCGATCGTGGGCGGCGGCAAGGTGACGGGCAAGATCGGCGCCTACTCGGTCGGCCTGCTCAACATCACGACCGACGCGCAGGACACGGTCGTGGGGGGGCGCACCCGGCGGGTGCCGGGCGCGAACTTCACCGCCCTCCGCGTGAAGCGCAACGTCCTGAAGCAGTCCACCATCGGCGCCATCGTGCTCGACCGTCAGGGCGGCCTCACGGACTACAACCGGTCGGTCGGGCTCGACGCGGGCTTCCTGTTCGGGGCCAACACCACGCTCACGGGCCTCTTCGCGCGCACGGCGTCCCCCGGGGTGTCGGGCAAGGACACGGCCGGCGTCCTGGACTTCATCTGGAAGAGCGACCGGTTCAACTACGGCCTGCAGTACGCCGACATCGGACAGAACTTCAACGCCGAGATGGGCTTCATCGTCAGGACCGACATCCGGAGCACGAAGGCGAAGGCCGCCTGGACGCCGCGGCCGACGTGGACGGGCGTCCGCCAGCTGCAGTTCAACGGCCTCTTCGAGAACTTCGAGGACCATGCCGGCCGGCTGCAGTCCCGCACGAGCACGGCGGAAGTCCAGCTGTCGCGCCAGGACACGTCGAGCGCCAAGCTCACGGTGACCCGCGATCTCGACACGCTCGACCAGCCGTTCGCCGTGGCCCAGACGCGCATCCCCGTCGGCCGCTACGAGTTCACGAGCCTGGCCGCGAACTACACCTCGAACCAGGCCCGGCGGATCTCGGGCAGCGCGAACCTGGAGGCCGGCGAGTACTACAACGGCCACCGGGAGACGGGCCGGGTGTCGCTGAACTTCCAGATCGGCCGGACGCTGCTCATCGAGCCGAACTACACCCGCAACCACATCACGCTGCCCGACCGGCCCGGGTTCACGAGCAACATCGTCAACCTGCGCGTCAGCCAGTCGTTCTCGCCCGAGCTCTTCCTGAAGACCTACGCCCAGTACAACGACGAGCGGAAGGCGGCGAGCTTCCAGTTCCTGCTCTGGTACATCTACCGGCCCGGCAGCGACTTCTACGTGGTCTACAACCAGGGCTGGGACACCGACGTGCCCACCGGGCCCCGCGCGCGGGTGCGCGGCCGGTCCCTCGCGGTGAAGATGACCTACTGGTGGGCCCGGTAGGCGCGCCCCGGAACGCGGCGCCGGGCCCGCGCCCCAGCCCGGCCGTAGAGATAGAATCGCGGCGATGCGCTACCTGTTCGGTACCTGCCGCGTCGACACCGGACGTCGCGAGCTGGTCCGCGACCAGCAGGTGGTGCACCTGTCTCCGAAGGCCTTCGAGCTGCTGTGCGTCCTGATCCAGGCGCGGCCCAACGTCCTGACGAAGGCCGCGCTCATGACGGCCATCTGGCCCGACACGTTCGTCGTCGAGGCCAACCTTCCCGTGCTCGTCGCCGAGGTGCGCGGGGCGCTGGGCGACACGGCCAGCAACGGCGCGATCAAGACGCATCACGGGATCGGCTACAGCTTCGTGCCCGACGTCCGCGAGCTTCGGGGTGCGGCCGATCCATTGTCGGCCGGCGATCCGCGGGCGGTCCTGCGCATCGGGGACCGGAGCGTGCTGCTCGGGCACGGCGCCAACGTCGTCGGCCGCGATCTCGAGGCCGAGGTCTTCATCAGCGACCCGAGCATCTCGCGCAGGCACGCCCGGATCGTCGTCGAGAACGGTGCGTTCCGGATCGAGGACCTCGGCAGCAAGAACGGCACGTCGGTGAACGGCGACCGTCTGACGGCTCCCGCTCCGCTCGCCGACGGCGACCTCGTCGAGTTCGGCAGCGTGAAGGGCCGCTTCTGCCTCGCACGGCGTGACGATCCCTCGACGCTGACGCTCTGACGGTTCCTGGGATGTTCTAGGGATTCTCTAGATTCGGCCATGAAGGCGCCAGCGGGCCCGCTGCAGCGACGTCGAGGCGGATATGCTCGTCGCCGTGCGCGCCGCCGCGTCTCTTGATCGCGACACCATGGCGTGGGGTCGCCAGCGCCCTCAGTCACCACCCGCGCCGGCCGCCAGCCGGCGGACGGCGGCGTGGTCCGCGCCCGCGGAGTTCCCGTCCTGGCCGCTGCTCGCCCTGGCCGCGCCGATCGGCCTGCGGGCGGCGCTGTTCGTCGTCGCGCTCATGGTCGAGCCGTGGACGGGGAGCGCGAGCCGCGCCGTGCCCGCGTGGGCGCAGCTGCTCCAGTCCGCCTGCTTCGGGATGCTCGCGTTCGTCCTGCTTCGCTACGGCCGCCACGACCGACGCGCGTGGTCGCTCGGTTTGTTCGTGCTCGACGCCGCGAGCACGCTGGTGACGCAGGTCCTCCGGTCGATTCCGTCGCCGGCCCTGCTCACGATCATCGGCCTCCACATCCGGACCGATGCGTTCCAGGCGGCCATGATCTGGTATTTCGCGTCGCTCTTTCCCCGGTCGTCCACGCGGACGCCCGTGGCCGTGGCGTTCCTGGCCGGTACGGTGGCCGCCTTCGGCCTGGGCATCGTCCTGGTCGCGGCCGACGTGGTCGCGAACCTCACCGCCGGTGCCCGTGCCGGTTGGTTCGTGGGCCTGGCGTCGGCGCTGCAGCGGGAATCGCCGGGCTCGAGCGACTGGTATTTCACCCTGCAGTTCCTGGCCCTGGTGCCCTTGCTGGTGCTGATGCCCCTCAAGCTCCGCGAATCCGGGCCCGACGGGCGGCGCCGCTTCCTCCTGCTCACGCTCGGCATCTGCCTCGGATTCCTCCCGCTCGTGGTGAACACGCTCCTCGTCACGGTGGTGCCCGGCGTGCGGGCCGGGGACTCCCCGATCCCGGTGCCCCTCATCGTGGCGTCGCTGACGGCCGTGCCGATTGCCGGGGCGTACGCGGCGCTCGTCCAGCGAACGCTCGACATCCGACTGGTCCTGCGTCAGGCGCTGCAGTACGTCCTGGCGCGGACGTTCCTCCGCGCGTTGGCCGTCGCGCCGGTCGTGGCATTCGTCGCCCTCGTGGCGGTCAACCGCGAAGAGCCCGTGTCGCGCCTCGTGACCGGCCAGGCGGGCGCCCTGCTGCTGGGGCTCGCAGCGACGGCCGCGGCGACGGCCGCGGGCCGACGGCGGGTCCTGTCGGCCCTCGATCGGCGGTTCTTCCGCGAAGCGGTCGACGGGAAGGCGACGCTGCTCGCGGTGTCCGAAGGCGTGCGCCATGCGGATTCGATCGAGGACGTCCGCGGGTCGATCGCGGACGCGCTCGAGCGGGCGTTCCATGCCGAAACCGTGGTGACGGCCGTCGTCGGATCCGACGACGCCCTGCACGCCATCGACGCGGACATGCCTCCCCTGCGCCGGGCGTCGGCCCTGGCGC
Organism: Vicinamibacterales bacterium; assembly: GCA_041394705.1. Classification (GTDB taxonomy): domain Bacteria; phylum Acidobacteriota; class Vicinamibacteria; order Vicinamibacterales; family UBA2999; genus CADEFD01. The sequence continues at coordinate 132,554 of JAWKHS010000016.1, read as the reverse complement.
AGCTCATTGGCGGGAACGACCGCGTGCTGGTGCTCGGCAGCGCCTCGCGCGAGATGCTCGACCGGCTGAACGAACGGGACCGCGCGTGGCTGGCCGCCGCCAACGCGGAGGTGCTCGTCCCGTTGCGAGGGACGCACCGGGACCTGCTCGGGCTCGTCGCGCTCGGCGCCAAGCAGAGCGAACTGCCATACAGCGCGCAGGACGGGGAACTGCTTGCGGCCATTGGCATGTCCGCCGGTTTCGCGCTGGACCGCATTCTCACGATGGCCCGGAACACGGAGGGGCCGGGCCTGCCGGATCCGCCCGCCCGGGAGTGCACCCAGTGCGGCACGGTCTGGGGGGCCGACGTCGCCCGCTGTGGTTGCGGGGCCGTGCTGGAGCGGGCGTCGGCTCCGTTCACCCTGCGCGACCGGTACCAGTTCGTCCGCCGCCTCGGCGCCGGCGGCATGGGCGTGGTCTACGCGGCGACGGACCTGCGGCTCGGTCGACCCATGGCCATCAAGACCCTCGCCACGTCGGATCCCGTGATGATCGCCCGGTTGCGGCGCGAGGCGGAACTGATGGCCTCCGTGTCCCACGCCCACCTGGCGACGCTGCACGGGCTCGAGGTCTGGCGGCAGGCGCCGCTGCTGGTGATGGAGTTCCTGGACGGCGGAACGCTGGCCGATCGCCTTCGCCAGGGTCCGCTCCCGCCGGACGAGGTCTTCGAGATCGGCGCGGCGATTGCGGGTGCGCTGGGCGTCCTCCACGGACGGCGCATGCTGCATCGCGACGTGAAGCCCAGCAACATCGGCTTCAAGGCCGACGGCACGCCGAAGCTGCTCGACTTCGGCCTGGCCAAGCTGGCCCCGCTCTCGGAGGTGTCCACGACCGTCGGCCCGTCGCGTGTGGAGGTGGCGCGATCGCCCACGCAGCTGACCGATTCGGACAGCCTGCGAGGGACGCCCGCCTATCTCTCGCCCGAACTGCTGGCCGGAGCACCGCTGTCGTCCGCCGACGATCTGTGGAGCCTCTCGGTCACGCTGCTGGAGGCGTGCCTGGGCGTCAATCCGTACCGGTGCGCCACGGCCGCGTCCACCATCGCCGGGATCCTCGCGCAACCGCTGCGAGGCGCGGCGGCCGCCGCCGTGCTGCCGCCCCGAGCCTCTCGAGTGTTCTCACGCCTGCTCGGCCCTCGCGAGGCCCGCCCGAGCTCGGCGTCGGAGATGTTGCGGGCCCTGCACGCCACGCCATGAGGAGGCCGACGATGTCCAAGAAATCCCCTGGGAAACCTGCGCCGAAGCCCAAGCGACACCGCCCCGTGCACAAGAAGGACCCGTGCGCGGCCGCCAAGGCGCAGGTGCGAGCCGCGTCCGCGATCGTGTGCCAGGTGATGGCCCACTTCGGCGCGGGCTACGGCGTGCAGGCGGGCGCGGGGCCGGACCAGCTCTTCGCGTCGCCGGACGATTTCGCGATCTTCCACGACCTGCTCCTGAAAAGCGTGATCAAGAACGCGCCGTCCCTGGACTGGGACTCGGATGACATCAGCCGCGACGCGGTGTGCGTCGCCGCGTTCGAACACGGGCGCCTGGCGCGCACCGTCAACGGCCAGAAGATGCTGGACTTCCCGGTCATCCTCAGCACGCTGCGCACCATCCAGGCCACGATCTGCCCCCCGGGCGCCGGCGGCGGTCCTGTCTGCGACTTCTAGGCGATCCGCGGCGGTTGCGGCCTGAGGCCGCGGCCGCAAGGAGCCCATATGCCAGTGCGTCATTCCGCGAAGAAGGTCGTGTACCGCCACGCGTCCGACGACCAGGCGCACGACTGCGGTCGTGCGTGCGCCCAGATGATCATCTCGTCGCTCGTCCTCGGCGTGCCGGCGCCGTCGAAGCCGTCGCCCACACTTGCGGCGAAGCGCGTGCCCGTGCGGCAGGACGAGCTGCATCGGCGTGAGACCTGGAAGAACGACGTCCCGGGCCGGTGGTTCACCCATCCCGACGAGCTGGCCGACCTGCTGAACGGGAACGCGGACCTGCAGGCCGCGGGCCTGACGGGGTGGCGGGTGGCGGCCAACGATTCCTTCGACGAGCTCCTGAAGGAGGTGGCGGCCTCCCTGAAGCTCGGATTCCCCGCCGTCCTGAACATCCGGGCGTCGGATCACTGGGTGGTCGTGCACGGCGTCGACCTGCATGCGAGCGGCTACGTGAGCTACCTGCGGATGCTCGACCCGCTGCTCAAGCACACCGCGCCGGCATACGACAAGCACACCTATCTCGACGGATGTGCCACCGACGGCACCACCTGGTGGTCGACGATCAACCGGCCGGCGAGCGTGATCGCGAAGTGGGACGTTCCGGTCGGCCCGCTGCCCCCGACGAACTACGCCGGGAAATGCGTGGCCGTCGTGATGGGCTCCGAGGTCGACGATCGCGCCGACTGGCAGGCCCTGCGTCTCCAGCTCGAGCGGACGCAGCCCGGGCCGAGAGGCGCGACTCCCGAGCAGCGGATTCGCCACGAGCTCGCCCGCGTGTCGATCGAGCTGGAAGCGCCCGAGCTCGTGGAACTGGCGGCCGTGACGCCGGTCGTGCGCCACGTCCACGACATCGACGCGCGCCAGCGCGGATACACGATCGCCTCCTGGAGCCGCGCGTTCACGCGGCAGGGCATGCTGGGCATCTTCGACCTCGACGACCAGCGATTCCTGCAGCTGCGCCTCACCGAAGACGAGGCGCTCATCCGCTCGATTGACGGCGATCCGTCCGAGCTGCTGTGGTGGACGTCTCGCCCCCTGGAGACGCTGTTCTCCCCGTATTTTCCGTTCGTCAAGAAGGGATCGGGCACGGAGGCGAGGTACGAGCGGCTGATCGACGGCTTCACCATCGAGCCGCCGGCGGGCCGGCAGGCGTAGACGGCAGACGGTTGCGCGGCGCCCGGCGGGCCGGTAGAGTGCGCCCGTGCAGGTCATCCGGAGCCGGCGCCAGTACGACGTCTGCATCGTGGGCTCGGGCGCGGGCGGCGGCATGGCCGCCAAGGTGCTGACCGAGGCCGGCGCCGACGTCGTCCTGCTGGAAGCGGGCGTCAACTGGGACCCGGTGCGCGACTCGAAGATGTTCGCGTGGTCCTACGACAGCCCGCACCGGGGCGCCGCCACCCCCCAGCGCCAGTTCGGCGAGTTCGATGCCGGCCTGGGCGGCTGGACGCTGGACGGCGAGCCCTACACGATGGGCCCCGGCACCACGTTCGACTGGTTCCGGACGCGGATGCTCGGCGGGCGGACGAACCACTGGGGCCGCATCTCGCTGCGCTTCGGTCCGGACGACTTCCGCCGCCGCAGCCTCGACGGGCTCGGCGACGACTGGCCCATCTCCTACGACGACCTGAAGCCCTACTACGACCGGCTCGACGACTTCGTCGGCATCTTCGGCTCGGTGGAGGGGCTCCACAACGAGCCCGACGGGCACTTCCTGCCGCCGCCGAAGCCCCGCTGCTACGAATACGCGATCAAGCAGGCCGCCGACGCGCTCGGCATCACCTGCATCCCGTCGCGGTTGTCGATTCTGACGCGCCCGCTGAACGGCCGGCGGGCCTGCCACTACTGCGGCCAGTGCGGCCGCGGCTGCGCCGTCCACGCGAACTTCTCGTCGCCGTCGGTGCTGCTGCCGCCGGCGATGGCCACGGGCCGGCTCACGCTCGTCACGGGCGCCATGGCGCGCGAGGTGACGACGGACGACACCGGACTGGCGAGCGGCGTCACCTACGTGGACACGTCCACCGGCCGCGACAACCACGTCCGCGCCCGGATCGTCGTCCTGGCCGCGAGCGCGTGCGAGTCGGCGCGCCTGCTCCTCAACTCGCGTTCGTCCCGCTTCCCGCAGGGCCTGGCGAACTCGAGCGGCACGGTCGGCCGCTATCTCACCGACACCACCGGCGCCGGGGTGGGCGGGTTCATCCCGCGCCTGATGGACCGCGTGCCGCACAACGAGGACGGCGTCGGCGGCGCGCACCTGTACATGCCGTGGTGGCTGGACAACAGGACGCTCGACTTCCCGCGCGGGTACCACATCGAGATCGGCGGCGGGAAGCACATGCCGAGCGCCGGCATCATGGGCGACATCCACAAGTACACGGGGGTGGACGCGCAGGGCCGCCGCATCGCCCCGGGCGGCTACGGCAAGGGCCTGAAGGACGAGTACCGACGGTTGTATGGCTCCACGGTGTACTTCTCGGGCCGGGGCGAGATGATTCCGAACGAGCAGAGCTATTGCGAGATCGATCCGGTGGTGGTGGACCGCTGGGGCATCCCGGTGCTGCGCTTCCACTTCCGCTGGACCGACTACGAGCTCGACCAGGTCCGTCACATGCAGACGACCTTCCGGCGGATCATCGAGGAGATGGGCGGCACCGCGCTGTCCGAGATGCCGACCCGCGAGCAGGGGTACGGCATCGCCCCCGGCGGCCGCATCATCCACGAGGTGGGCGTGACTCGCATGGGGCGTTCGCCGTCCACGTCGGTCCTGAACGCCAACTGCCAGGCGCACGACGTCAAGAACCTGTTCGTGGCCGACGGCGGCCCGTTCGTGACCAACGCGGACAAGAACGTCACGTGGACCATCCTCGCGCTGGCCATGAAGACGAGCGAGTACATCGCCGACCAGCGGAAGGCGGGTGCGATCTGATGGCGGCCGTCAGCCGGCGTGACGCCCTTCGCCTGATGGCGGCCGGTCCGGTCGCGGCGGGCTTCTCGTTCACGGCCGTGGAGGTGGCGGCCGCGCACGAGGCGCGGCAAGCCGCGCGCGCGGCTGCCCCGGGCGCGCCCTATGTGCCGACGTTCTTCTCCGCGCACGAATACGAGACCGTGCGCCTCCTGGCGGATACGATCCTGCCGGCCGACGAGCGATCGGGCAGCGCCAGCGACCTGGGCGTCCCCGAGTTCATCGACGCGCTGATGCTCGACGAGCCCGCCACGCCGATGGAGTCGCGGCGCCAGACGGCCATGCGCGGCGGCCTCGCGTGGCTCGACCGCGAGTGCCAGCGCCGGTTCGACAAGACGTTCGTCGCCTGCGCCGCGCCCGAGCGCAGCGCCGTCCTCGACGACATCGCGTGGCCGGTGCCCGACCCGCCGCCCGATGCGCCACCGGCGGTGCCGGACCTGGCGCCGGGCCGGACGTTCTTCTTCAGCTTCCGGGATCTCACCGCGTCCGGCTTCTGGACGACGAAGGCCGGTATGGCCGACCTCCAGTTCATGGGCAATCGCGCGGTGGCCGACTGGAACGGCTGTCCCGACGAGGCGGTGGCGCAGCTCGGATTGGATCCGGCCACCGGACGGCCGAAGGCGGGCGTCTAGCATTTCTGCGGCGTCGACGACGCCCGTTGCCTGTCGAGTGGCGTCACGGCGGCCACGGTTTCGCTGCTGCCCGTCTCCGTCCGACCCGGGTCCTCTTCGTCTCGACGTGCGAGACGAACGCAGATGCGTTCACGGCGCGCAGACGGCCCGTCCGCCCATGTCGGATCACGACCGCCTCGACGCGGTCGATGCCGTCCACGCAGACGACCTCGGCGGCCGTCATCACGCGGATCGTGCCGGCGACCGCGCCGGCCGCCGTGCACTGCTGGCGGAGCCGCCGCGCCGCCCGCGGATCCGGCGAGCGGAGCACGACCAGCACGGACCGGCCGCAGCGCGCCGCATCGACGGCGGCGGCACGGGTGGCCTTGCCATCACCGGCGACGACGAGATCGATGGTCCGACTCACCGGGCCTGGCGGGTGGGCTCCCGCCCCGGTACGCGCACGACGCCGCTCAGGCTGCGCAAGAAGGCCTCGAGCCTGCCGAGCTCGGCAGCCGTCAGTCGCAGGGGCCGCAGCTCGCTGTGTCCGATCGGGGCCGCCGGCGCGCGATTGTAGTGGTCCAGGACCTCCGCGAGGCTTGCGAACTGACCGGCGTCCATGTACGGCGCGCGCCCGGCGACGTCGCGCAGCGAGGGCACCTTGTAGGCCCGGTCCTGGGAAGGTTCGCCGACCGGCATGAATGCGAGCTCGGCACATCGCCCGGGCGCGTCGCTCCAGCGGCTCCGGCAGTTGAACTCATCGCGCGCCACCGACGACGCACCGGTCAGCCGTCCGCGGTCGAGGGGCAGCGCGGGACGCGGCGGCACGCCGGTGTTGTGGAACTCGCCGTTGGTGAACAGGGGGCCGTTGTGGCACTGCGTGCAGTTCGCCCTGCCGATGAAGAGGCGCAGGCCGGCGATCTCCTCCGCAGCGAGGATGCCGCTCTCCGACGCGCCCGTCGTGACGGCGGCCACGTACGCGTCGAAGCGGGAGGGTCTCGGGACGAGGCGGCGCTCGTAGGCGGCGATCGCCTTGCCTGCGTTCACGAACACGCGGGTCACGCCGTCCTGCTGCGCCGGGTCCAGCGCCTCCCAGGCGGCCACGGCCGCCGGGTCGCCCGCAGGCCCGGCCGCCGCCGGGACGGCCGAGAGATCCGGCATGGGCCCGAACAGCGCCTCGTAGTCCGCGCGGTACTCGTCGGCGACGGCATGCGCGTACTGCGCGCGCGTGCCTCCGTGCTCGACCGGACTTTCGAGCGGGCCGAGCGCCTGGGCCCAGAGGCTGTCCTTGCGCCCGTCCCAGAAGAGGAACGGCGCCCAGGCGGCGCCCGCGAGCGGCATCGTGCGCCTCGCCGTGGTGCCGACCCCGACGCCGAGCGCCATCCCGTCCTGGAAGTCGCGTTCCGGCTGGTGACACGTGCTGCACGCCACACGGCCGTTCGCGCTGAGGCGCGTGTCCGCGAACAGCCGCCGGCCCAGCTCGACGGCCCGCGAATCGTCGGCCACGCGGTTGGTGGGATCCGGAGGGATCGGTTCGAGCTCCGCCAGCGACATGGACCTGAGCTGCGCCAGTTGTTCGTCGGTCCACCCCCGGGTGGCCGAAGCCGCGACGCCCGTGAGCGCCGCGAGGAAGACCGCCAGGATGAGGGCACTCGTTCCGGTCGTCATGTGCGGCTCCGATCACACGTCGAGGTTGAAGACGACGGTGTCGTCGCCGTCCGGCCCCGCAACGGTCAGGGTGAGCTCCCACCAGCCGCCCATGTTGAAGCGCACGCCCTCGAGCTCGTAGAGGCCGTCGCCGAGGCTCGTGGCCCTGGGCCGCGTCGGGAGCCCATGGCCGTGGCGTGGCATGCCGCCGCCGATCGCGATCCGGGCATCGAGGACGGGCCGTCCGGCGGCCGTTCGGATGGTGACGCGGAGCGTCAGCAGGCGGCGCGGGCGCAGCGCGGGCGCGGGCTCGAGCGTCGCGACGTACAGGCCGGCGGCCGACGTCCGGGGCCCGAGGCCGAAGTCGACCGCGCCCGGCCGCGCCCGGCCGGCGCCCTCGCGCATCATCATCGCGTGGCTGCAGGCGGTGAGGGCCGCCGCCGCGGACAGCGCCGCGAGGGCGAGCGCCAATCGCCGAGTGCAAGTAGGTTCGGTCTGTCGTCCATTCGTCATCGCCAACTCCCAGCGTCGTCACAGCGGCGGACATCGCCGCGGTGTGGAGTCGGAGAGTAGCGAGGGCCGGGTGGCCGGGGATTGAACGCCACGGCTGCACTTCTTGAACGGATCGGCTGTTGTCGCAACGGACGCTGCTACACTGACGCCCTGCCGTACACCCCGAGCGAGGATCCGTATCGCTGGCTGAGCGTGCCGCGCTGGTACCTGTGGGAGGGCGGCTTCCTCCTCGTCGCCAGCGCCAAGGGCGTCGTTCCGTCTCACTCGCACCACGCGATCCAGGTGGCGATCGCGCTGAACGGGTGCGTCGCCATCAGCGGGGCGGACGGCGAGTGGCGTGAGGCCCGGGGCATCGTCGTCCGGCCGGACGCCGAGCACTCCTTCGACTGTAACGGAGCGCCGGGCGTGATGCTGTTCGTGGACCCGGAGTCGACGGAGGGGGTCTGGCTGGCCGCCTCGCTCCGGCGCGACGTGACGATCGTCCCAGACGGCCGCGTGGACGCCCTCCTGCCGGAGCTGAGCGCGTTCGCTTCCCGGCCCGACGACACCGAGGACGTCGCGGCGATCGTTCGTCGCACCGTGCACGGCCTCCGGCCCGGCCACGCGCCAACGCATCGGCTGGACCCGCGGGTGACCACGGTGCTCGACGCGATTCGAGCCGCCGACGAGCTGCGCATGCCGCTGGACCGCGCGGCTGGCGTGGCCTGCCTGTCGCCCACGCGGTTCGCGCACCTGTTCAAGGAGCAGGTCGGCCTTCCGTTCAGCCGCTACATGCTGTGGCGGAAGCTGACGCGCGCGATGGTGGCCGTGGCCTCCGAGCGCACCATCGCCGCCGCGGCGCACGCGGCCGATTTCGCAGATGCCGCGCACCTGACGCGGACGTTCTACCAGATGTTCGGCATGGCGCCCTCGGTGCTGATGCGCGGGGAGTTCATCGAGCTCGCCTCGCCCTTCAGCGCAATGGGTGACGGCGCCGGCCGTCCGGCGCCCCGCGCCGAATAGCCGATTCGTTCAACGACAACAGCCGCTCCATCCAATCCGGGGCCCGCCCCGGGCTGCGAGACTCTCCCCGTTGACATCACGTCAACCACCAACCAAGGAGCGTCTCATGTCGAATCCCTCGAACGTCTGCACCTGCCAGTCCTGCCCCGGCGCCCAGTGCACGTGCGGCTGCCAGGGCGAGTCCAGCCGCCCGGCGGCGGCCTGCCCGTGCGGCGATGCCTGCGGCTGCGGTGAGGCCTGCACCTGCGGCGCCGGGTGCGAGTGCGGCGAGAGCTCCGGCCGCGGGGGCGACTGCCGGGTGGCCCAGCAGGCGGGGGCGGGCCGGTGACGCACGTCGCCACGGGCCTGCTCGCGGGCGTCGGCAGCCTGTGCCTGCTGTCGGCGCTCGCGACGGCCTGGTGCCTGGCAGGCGTCCGGTCGTCTCAGTTCGCCAGGATGTGGGTGCCGGGGCCTCAGTACCTGCTGAAGGCCCATCTGGACTTCCTGATGATGACCGGACTCCTGTTCGTCTTCTTCCTGCTCTTCGAGCAGCTTCGCCTTGCGCCTCCGCCGGCCATCGTGGCGGCCATGAGCATCGGGTCCGTCACCAACCCGGCGGGGTTCGTGGCCCTGGCGATCAGGCCCGACCTTCCCCAGCGGCCCACCGCGCCCTTCGGCGCCCTGATGGCGCTGAGCTTCACGCTCACGACCGTCGGTTACGGCGGCGCGGCGTGGCAGGTGCTGCACGCCGTCGCGCATCACGGCGGCTGACCGCGCATCGTCGCCCGTCAGGCGGGGCCGGCAGGGCGACGAGAGGGGCACGCGTGCGCGGGCCGCCGTCGCGGGGCGGGCTGGCGCGATCCGGCGGCCCCCGCGCCGGCGGGCGCGTCGTCGGACTCGACACAACGGAGTCACTCACATGCCATACGTCATCGGAATCACTCTCTCGGTCGGCGTCGGGTTGTTCGCCAGACGCACCGGCCTCGACCGCGATCGCGCGTTCTACCCCACGGTGCTGATCGTGGTGGCGTCCTACTACGTGCTCTTCGCCGCGATGGCCCAGTCGGCCCCGGCGGTGCTGGCCGAGTCGGTCGTGATGGGGGCGTTCGCGCTGACGGCCGTCGCGGGCTTCACGTCCGGCGGCTGGATCGTCGCGCTGGCGTTGGCCGGCCATGGCGCCTTCGACGCCGTGCACGGCTTCGTCATCGCCAACCCCGGTGTGCCCGCGTGGTGGCCGCCATTCTGCTTCGCCTACGACGTCGGCGCGGCGGCGTGGCTCGCCTGGCGTCACCGTGCCGCACTCGCTGGCGCTTGAGACTCGAGTCCTTGCCGGGGGCGGGGGAGCCCCCGCCGCTCTGCCAGCCGCGGCCAATCCTCAGTCGCCGCCCTCGTCGGAGGGACCGTCCCGTGCCTCTCGCTCCCATTGCTCTCGGATGTCGGCCGCCCGCCTGCGCTGGCGGCGCACGGCCAGGACGCCAAGCCCCATGACCGCCAGCCACAGGACCGTCGACGACGCCAGCAGGGGAATCCACATCGTCCAGCCGCGCTGTCGCCGCCAGAAGCCCTCCTCGAGGAGTCCCACCGATTGCCCGGTTACGCGCGACACCGCCAGCGCGAAGGGCGTGCCGCGCGCCACCTGGCGGAGGACGGCCGCGGGCACGGCGGCGCCGTAGCGCGCCATCAGATCCCGGACGACCGCCGCCGACAGGGAGTAGGCGCGCGTGACGGCGCCCTGGGTCCCGCCGAACAGTCCCTCGATCTCGTCGAAACTCAGCCGAGGGCCGAACAGCAGCTCGGACGCCAGGCGCGTCCGATCCGCGACGCCCCAGGGCCGCTCGACGGCCACCGCGAACCCCTCGTGGAACCAGCGCGGTACTGGACGCCCGCCGGCGGCACGATGGACGAGCACGTGCAGTACCTCGTGACGCAGCACGTCGTCCAGGGTGTCGTTCGGGTACCGGGGTGAGCGCGACGGAAACAGGACGACCAGATCCGCCTCGCCGATCGCGAAGCCCGCGATCCAGGGCGGGACCTCCTGCGCCAATTGCGAGTCCGGAGCCGCGAGCACCACGCGAATCGGCGGCCCGGCGTCGTCCAGTCCGACCACCTCGACCAGGTCGCCGTAGGAGCGCGTATCGAGCGACTCCAGCCGGCGCCGGGCGGCCGCGAGTTCCGGCGGCGCCTCCACGACGAGTGCCGGTGCCTTCGGCGACGCATCGGGCGCCGCCGACAGGGCCACGACCAGGACGGCGATTCTCGCGACCACGGATCCATTCTGGCCACCCGCCGGCCACCCTCCAAGCCGTCGTCGTCGGACGGAGGCGCGCGGGGACGCCTCGAGCGCCGACGGGCGTCAGCACCCCTCAGGGCGTGCCCGTGGCTCCCAGGAGTCGTCGGCGGGCGTGACCGCTACCGCCGTGCCGGGCGCGCGACCGGCGGCACGTAGGTCGGCAGGCCGTCCGGCTTCCACGGGATGACGCGGCCCTGCTCGGCGCTCATGTAGCACGTCATGAGCAGTTCGGTCACGTCGCGGCCGGCGTGGAAGTTCAGCTCCGGCTGGACGCCGTTGGCGAACCACGTGACGAACGCCCGGTTCTCGCCTTCGTAGCCGTACTCGGCGCTCTCGTTGCCCACGAGCGGCATGAGGCCCTGCTCGGCGTTCTGCTTCTCGATGAGGTCCTCGCCCACCATGCCCTGCAGGCGGCGGGACAGGAACACTTTCGTGCCGGTGTCGAGCGTGCTGCTCGACATCGAGTACTCAGGGCCCATGAGCTCCATGGTCAGCCGGAGGCCCGCGCCCACGTAGCTCCACGACGTGGTGGCCTCCACCACGAGCGGCTGCCCGTCCTCGCCGGCGTAGGTGATGGTCGCGCGGGCGAAGTCCTCAGCGGGATGCCGCGCGTAGTCGACGGCGCTCGTCATCATCTCCTGCAGCAGGCGTGCGTATTCCGGCCGGCTCCACTTGAGGGTGGCCACCTGCGCCGAGACGCTCGTCACCGTGATGCTGTCGCGTGGAGCGCCGGGCTTCGTCAGCAGGTACCGGCCCACTTCGAGGCTGTGGCACATCATGTCGTTCAGCACGCCGCCGCCCTGCTGCTCGCCCTGCCAGAACCACGGCTCGTGCGGCCCGCCGTGCTCCTCGGCGGCACGCGCCAGGTAGGGCCGTCCCGACAGCTCCGCGCCGCGGGCCCACGCGATGGCCTTGCCGCGCTCCACGCCCGGCGCGAAGAGCTGGTTCTCGAGGTACCCGTGGAGCAGACCGCTCTCCTCCACCAGTTCCACCATGCGCGCGGCCTCGGCGGCGTTCCTGCCGAGCGGCTTCTCGCAGGCGACGGCCACGAGCGTGGCGCCCTTCTTCAGCGCGGCCACGATCCGCTGCATGTTGTCCACGCGCGCGTAGTTCGGCCCGCAGATCCAGATGCAGTCGATGGACGGGTCGTCCACCATCGCTTCGAGGGTGGGGAATGCCTTCGCGTCGCCCACGCCGAGCTCGCGGGCCAGCGCGGCGGCCTCCTCGGCTCGCGCCGGGGTGGGGCTCCAGACGCCGCGCACGTCGCCGTCACGCACCGCCTGCCAGGATCGGATGTGGAAGCGAGTCATGAACCCGCTGCCGATGAAGCCCACGCCAAGCCGCCTCGTCATCTGTGCCTCAGCTCCAGGACCGCCGGAAAGTAGCGCCACTATAGCAGTCGGCGCCGGGCCCGCCGGCACGCTTCGCGCGGGGAGATCCGGGCGATCCGCTATCATCCCCGGCGCGAGGGGGGCACATGCACGCGCATCGGCAGCTGGCCACGATGATGTTCCTCGAGTACGTGATCTGGGGGTCCTGGCTGCCGCTGCTGGCCCTTTATCTCTCGGGCGTGCTGCAGTTCTCGGGCGCCGACATCGGCTGGATCTTCGCGACGCCGGCGGCGGCGTCGCTCGTGGCGCTCTTCGCGGGCGGCCAGGCGGCCGACCGGTTGATGTCCCCCGAACGGCTGCTCGCGAAGTGCCACGCCGTGGGCGGGACGGCCATGCTCGCGCTCGCGTGGCAGCGGAGCTTCTGGCCGTTCTTCCTGCTGATGCTCGTGCACCAGCTGGCCTACACGCCCACGGTGTCGATCACCAACGCCATCGTGTTCCACCGCGCCACCGATTCCCGGCACGACTTCGGGCGCTTGCGGATGTGGGGCACCATCGGCTGGATCGCGGCCAGCTGGCCTTTCGTGTTCCTGCTGGCCGACAAGACCGGTGCGGATCTGGCGGGCGCGCTCCGGAGCATCTTCGTCGTGGCCGGGCTGGCTTCGTACGCGCTGGCCGGCTTCGCGCTCACGCTGCCGGCGACGCCGATCGGACACGGCGCCGGAGCGTCGAATGCGCCGCTCTCGGCCATCAAGCTCCTGGCCGTGCCGTCGCTGGCGGTGCTGTTCGTCGTGACCTTCCTCGACTCGCTGGTGCACCAGTGCTACTTCCAGTGGACGAGCCCGTTCCTGGAGCGGGCAGGCCTGGCCGCGAACTGGATCATGCCCGCGATGAGCATTGGACAGGTGGCCGAGATCGCCACGATGAGCGTGCTGGGCGTGGCCCTGGCGCGCTTCGGCTGGCGGACGACGATGGCCGTCGGCATCGCCGCGCACGCGGCGCGCTTCTTCATCTACGCCATCGGCCACCCGCTGTGGCTGATGGTGGCCGTGAACGTGGTGCACGGCGTGTGCTACGCGTTCTTCTTCGCGGCCGTCTACATCTACGTCGACGAGCGCTTCCCGAGGCACTCGCGCGCGAGCGCCCAGGGCCTGTTCAACCTGCTCATCCTGGGCCTCGGGCCGTTCCTGGGCAGCGTGCTCTGGGGCACGCTGGGCGATCGCTTCCGCCTGGCCGATGGCAGCGTGGACTTCTCGCGGCTCTTCCAGGTGCCGGCGTGGATGGGCGTGGCCGCCATGGTGCTCCTGCTCGTGGCGTTCCATCCCGCCGTCGCCGGCGAGCGCACGCCCGCGGCGGTGCGGTCGTGACCGCCCTGGACCGGCGCCAGGTGCTGAAGCGCGGCGCCGCCATGGCGGCCGGCGCCGTGGCGGCCCGCAGCGCGGGTCCTGGGGACGCGAGTGCCGCGCAGACGCCCGGCCGGGTCGTCACGCGCGGACGGCTCACACAGTCGGTGAGCCGCTGGTGCTACGCGAAGATCCCCCTGCCCGAGTTCTGCCGCGACGTGGCGGCGATGGGCCTGACCGCCATCGATCTCCTGGAACCCGAGGACTGGCCGGTCGTCCGCGAGCACGGCCTGGTGTGCTCCATGGGATACGGCGGTGGCGGCACCATCGAGGACGGGCTGAACTGGCAGGGCGATCGCACGGCGTTCGGCGTGGAGGTGGTGGCGGCCGTGAACTCACCGCGCGTGAAGCTGCTCTACGACGCCTACCACATGCAGATCATGGAGGGCGACGTCATCCGCACCATCCGGCAGCACCACGCCCACATCGCGCACTACCACACCGGCGGCGTGCCGGGCCGGCACGAACTGGACGACACCCAGGAGCTGCAGTGGGCGGCCGTCTGCCGCGCCATCGTGGACACGGGCTTCACCGGCTACCTCGCCCACGAGTTCGTCCCCACGCGCGATCCCCTGACCTCGCTTCGCGACGCCGTCGCGCTCTGTGATGTCTGACTTCCACCACGCCGGTGTCCGGGGTGATCCCTTCGTCCGGCGGAGATGATCGTACAGCGTCAGTTGGCGAAGCCGGAGGAAGGGATCGCCCCGGGCACCGGCTCCACTCGTGCCGTCGACGGCGTCGCCGACCGGAGGTAGGCTAGGGGCCATGACGCGACGTCTTGCCGCCACCGTCCTCCTCGTGCTCGCCATCGGCGGCCCGGGCCTCGCCCGGCAGGATGGTCCGCCGCGCGATCCGAAGGCCACCCGAAAGGCCGACCTCGTCGAGCTCGTGACCCTCGACCCCGGCATCAAGATCGACATCCGGTACGCCGGCGCCAACAACTTCCTCGGCAAGCCCGTGTACCCGGAAGCCCGGGCGTTCCTGCAGCGACCGGCCGCCGAGGCGCTCGTGAAAGCCCACCTCGCGCTGGCGCCGCTCGGCTACGGCCTCCTCATCCACGACGGCTACCGCCCCTGGACGATCACGAAGCTGTTCTGGGACATGACGGAGGGCACGCCCATGCAGGAGTTCGTGGCGGATCCGAAGTCTGGTTCCAAGCACAATCGCGGCTGCGCGGTGGACCTGACGATGTACGACCTGGCCACGGGCGAGGCCGTGCGGATGCCCGGCGGCTACGACGAGGCGTCGCTCCGCTCCTACCCGGACTACCAGGGCGGTCCGCCGGAAGCGCGAGCCAAGCGGGATCTGCTGCGGCGCACCATGGAGGCGCAGGGATTCACGGTCGAGCCGAACGAGTGGTGGCACTTCAACTACAAGGACTGGACGGAGTACCCGATCCTCGACATCTCCTTCAAGGAAGCGTCGGCGCGCCGGTAGCGGCGCCCGCGTGGCCATGCCGTCCTGCCGTCTGCGTGGGATCGCCGCGGCCGGCGGGCTCGCCCTGGGCCTCGCGCTGTCGACCCCGGCCGCGACGGCCGCCCAGTCCGCCCTCCCGCAGTGGATGGCCGGATGCTGGACGGGCGGGTCCGCCGGGGCGCGCGTGACGGAGCGCTGGACCGTGGCGGGTGACGCCGCCATGTTCGGCGTCTCCTACACGCTGAAGGGCGGCGCGCTCGTCGACTTCGAGTTCCTGCGCGTCGTGCTGAAGGCCGGCACGCCGGTCTACGTGGCCCAGCCCCGGGGCGGGCCGCCCACCGAATTCACGGCCTCGTCGAACGCCGACGGCGCGATCGTGTTCGAGAACGCCGCGCACGACTTCCCGAAGCGCATCGGCTACCGGAAGGTGGACGGGACGCACCTCACGGCCTGGATCGACGGCGGCGCGGGCGGATCCGGACGCCGCATCGAATACCCGATGGCGCGGGCGGCCTGCGAGCCATAGGTGGCAGGACTCCCCTCCGACCGGTCGCCAGGCATGACGCCCGCGTCCACCGGCCCGCTGCGCCTCGCCCTCGGCGCCGCCGGCGTCGTCGCGATCACGGTGCTCTACCGCTGGCTGGCGGTGTCGAACGCGGCCGTCGTCTCCACCACCTTCCTCCTGGTCGTGCTGGTCGCGGCCGCCACGTCGAGCCTGGGCGTGGCCATCGGCGTCTCGATGGTCGCCGTCCTCTCGTTCAACTACTTCTTCCTGCCGCCCGTCGGGACGTTCACGGTGGCCGATCCCCAGAACTGGCTCGCCCTCGTGGCCTTCCTGGCCGTGAGCGTGGTCGGCAGCAACCTGTCCCTGGTAGCCAGGACCCGGACGGCGGAAGCGATCTCGCGGCGCGACGAACTGGCGCGCCTGTTCGATCTCAGCCGCGACGTGCTCGTGCTCCCGGAGAGCCGCGACGCCCTCACCGCGCTGGCACGGGCCGTCGCCCGGCGTTTCGACCTGGAGTTCCTCGCCATCGCCCTGCCGGCCGGCGGCGGCTGGGACGTGTCGGCCGCCGGCCCGCTGACCCTCGCCCTGGACCCTCCGGAACTCACCACCGCCCTCGCCGCCGCGCAGACGACGCTCGAGTTCGACGCACACTCGCGCACCTATTCGGGACACCGGGAGACGCATGCCGAAGGGAGGGCCGTGCGGCTCGTGCCGCTGCGCGCGGGCACGCGCGCGATAGGGCTGCTGGCCGCCTCGGGGCGGCCCGTCGACGCCGGCACGCTCGACGCGCTGGCCGGAGTCGTGGCCATCGCCGTCGAGCGGACGGCGCTGCTGCAGGAGCGCAAGACCGCCGAGCTGACGCGCCAGAGCGAGGCGCTGAAGTCCGCACTGCTCGCGTCGATCGGGCACGACCTTCGTACGCCGCTGACGGCGATCCGCGTGGCGGCGGCCAACCTGCAGGCGGACGCGCTCTCCGCCGCGGATCGCGCAGAGCAGGGCGAGCTCATCCAGGCCGAGGTGGAACGCCTCGCGCGACTGTTCCAGAACCTGATGGACATGGCGCGGCTGGATGCCGGCGGCGTGGCACGCAGCACCCGACGCGTCCATCCGTCGGAGATCGTGGCGGCCGCGCGCGAGCTGGTGGAGCACACCCTCCACGGACATCGCCTCGACGTGGCGATCGAGCCCGACGTGCCCGTGACCCTGGATCCGCGGCTCACCGCCGCCGCGCTGGCGCACGTGCTCGAGAACGCCGCGCAGTACGCGCCAGACACGTCCACGATCGACGTCCGCGCCGGCGCGACGGGGGAGGGCCTCCGGATCGCCGTGCGCGACCGGGGGCCGGGCATCGCGCCCGCGGACCTGCCCCACCTCTTCGATCGGTTCTTCAGGGGCGACGCCGCCAGGGCCCGCACGTCAGGGACGGGCATGGGGCTCTGGATCGCCCGGGGCTTCCTGGCCGCGCAGCACGGCCGCATCTGGGCGGCCAATGCGTCGGGCGGCGGCGCGGAGTTCACGATCGAGGTGCCGGCGGCCGACGACGCGTCCGCCGGGCCGTCCCGCGAGGCCAATCCGGCATGACCGCCTCCGCACGCATTCTCCTGGTGGACGACGAGCCTGCCATCCAGCGGGCCGTCGGGCCGCTGCTCCGCAGTCGGGGCTACATCGTGGAGGCGGCCAGGACCGGCGGCGAGGCGCTGCGGCTCTCGACGAGCCACCCGCCGGACCTCATCGTGCTCGACCTCGGGCTGCCCGACATCGAGGGCACCGAGGTGTGCCGCCGCATCCGGGAGTCGTCCAAGGTGCCCATCGTCGTGCTGTCGGCCCGGGAAGCGGAGGAGGACAAGGTCCAGGCGCTGGACCTCGGCGCCGACGATTACGTCACCAAGCCGTTCGGGCCGGAGGAGCTCCTTGCCCGCATCCGGGTCGCCCTGCGGCGCGTCGCGAGCGACACCACCGCCGAGACGGGCGTGCTCCGCGCCGGCGGCCTGGACGTCGACTACGACCGGCGCCGCGTGGTGCGTGACGGCGTCGAGATCCGACTCACGCCCAAGGAGTTCGAGCTGCTCTCGCTCCTCGCCCGGCAGCACGATCGCGTGCTCACGCACCGCGCGATCCTGAAGGCGATCTGGGGCCCGAACGCGGTCGACCAGCCCGAGCACCTGTGGACGCTCGTGGCGCAGGTCCGCCGCAAGATCGAGCCGGATCCGGCCACGCCGCGTTACATCGTCAGCGAGCCGTGGGTGGGCTACCGCTTCGTCACCGGAGAACCGCCCCGGGACTGAGCGCCCCGCCGCCCTTCGGCCGGAAGGCGGCCGGCCCCGGCGTTTCAGGGGTTTCTCAGGTACTTCTCAAGGTCTTCTCAGGCGCAGCGCGCTAGCGTCGGCAGAGGGAGTTCGACACGTGCGTGCCCTGCCGATCCTGCTGATCCCCACCCTCGTCGCCGGGACGTCGCCGCGCGCGCTGGCGCAGACGACGGAACCGGCTCCTCCGACACGGGCCGAAACCTCGACACCGGCGCCGGCCGACCCGCTCCGGTTCCTGCGCCTCGGCGCGACCCTCGAGGGGTTCTACGAATACAACTGGAATCGCCCGTACGACCGCGTGAACCTGTTGCGCGCCTACGACACCCGGGCGAACGTCTTCGGACTGCAGCAGGTGGCGATCGTGATCGAGAGCGCGCCGGCCGTGGACGAAGGCCGGCGCTTCGGCGCCCGGATCGACCTGCAGTTCGGCCAGGCCACCGACACCGTGCAGGGCAGCACCGCCAACGAGCCTCGGCCGGACGTCTACCGGCACGTCTGGCAGGCCTATGGCACCTACGTGTTCCCGGTGGGGCGCGGCCTCACGGCCGACTTCGGCAAGTTCGCGTCGAACCTCGGCTACGAAACCAACTACGCGAAGGACGACAACCACTTCTCGCGCGCCTACCTGTTCAACTTTCTGCCGTTCTATCACGCGGGGCTGCGCCTCAGTCTGCCGGTCAGCGACGGGATCACGGTCATGTACATGCTCACCAACGGCATCCAGCAGACGGAAGACTTCAACGACGACAAGAGCAGCCACGTCTCGGCCATCGTGAAGCCGGGCAGCGGCGTCACCTGGACCACCAACTACTACGTCGGCCGGGAGCAGCCGGACGGCGGCGCGCCCACGGGCCCCGACGGCGTCTACCGCGTGCTCGACAGCTACGTGGCCTGGTCGGCCACGCCGGCGCTCGGCGTCGGCCTCGACCTGAACTACGTGACCAACGAGGTCGGCTCCGCGGACGACGCCTTGAGCCTGCAGGGAACGGGCGCCTACGCGCGCTATCAGGTGTCGACGTCCACCGCGCTGGCCGTCCGCTACGAGCGGCTCGACGACGAAGGCCTGTTCGGCGGCATCGACCAGGTGCTGCACGAGATCACGGCGACGGCGGAATACGAGCTCGCCGACGGCTTCCTGATGCGGGCCGAGTTCCGTCGCGACTGGTCGAACCAGCGTGTCTTCACCGGCCCCGAGCCCGGCGGCCTTCGCCGGGCGCAGAACACCGCGCTCGCCGGCCTGGTGTGGTGGTTCGGCAACAAGGCCGGCGCCTGGTAGGCCGGCGGCGGAGACGACCATGCTCGACCTGACGTTTCTCGGCCTGACGGCTCTGTTCTTCGCGAGTGGCGTGGGCTACGTCGCCGTCTGCGGCGCGCTGAACCGGGGAGATCGGCGATGAGGGAGGCCGTCGGTGCGCTGATCGCGGTGCTGCTGCTCGCCTACCTCGTCTACGCAATGCTGAAGCCGGAGAAGTTCTGACCATGACCCTCAATGGCTGGCTGCAGATCGGTCTGTACCTGGCCGCCGTGCTGGCGGTCACGCGACCCCTCGGCCTCTACCTCACCCGGGTATTCGAACGGCGGAGCACCTGGCTCGACCCGGTGCTCCGTCCGCTGGAACACCTGGTCTACCGCCTGACGCGCGTGGACGCAGCGCACGAGATGCGCTGGAGCGAGTACGCGGCCGCGATGCTCGCGTTCAGCGCGGTGTCGATGGCGGCGCTGTACGCGATCCTGCGGCTGCAGGCGTCGCTGCCGTTCAATCCGCAGGGCCTCGCTGGAGTGGCGCCCGACCTCGCCTTCAACACGTCGGCGTCGTTCACCACCAACACCAACTGGCAGTCCTACGCGGGCGAGACGACCATGAGCTACCTGAGCCAGATGGCTGGCCTCGCGTACCACAACTTCGTGTCGTCCGCGGTGGGCATCGCGCTGGCGATCGCGTTCATCCGCGGCATCGCGGCGAAGGGGCGCGACACCATCGGCAACTTCTGGGTCGACCTGGTGCGCGCATCGCTGTGGGTGCTGCTGCCGTTCTCGGTGGCCGGCGCGCTGTTCCTGGTGTCGCAAGGCGTCGTGCAGAACCTCAAGCCGTCCGACCGCGCGCGGCTCCTCGACCCCCAGGCGACGACGGCGATGGAGGGCGGCAGGGAGACGACCACCACCGTGGTCGAGCAGAGGATTGCCCAGGGTCCGGTGGCCTCCCAGGAGATCATCAAGGCACTCGGCACCAACGGCGGTGGCTTCTTCAACGCCAACAGCGCGCATCCGTTCGAGAATCCGACGCCGCTGACGAACTTCGTGGAGATGGTGCTGATCTTCGCCCTGTCCGCCGGGCTCACCTGGTGCCTCGGCGAGATGACGAAGGCGCAACGGCACGGCTGGGCGGTGTGGGCGGCCATGGCGTTCCTGTTCCTGGCGGGCGTCACCACCGCCTACTGGGCCGAGGCGGCCGGCAACCCGCTGCTCGCCGGCACCGACCAAACGCCGGGTGCGATGTGCCCGGGCGGCAACATGGAAGGCAAGGAGGCGCGCTTCGGCATCGCCAGCTCGGCGCTGTTCGCCACGGTCACGACCGACGCGAGCTGCGGCGCCGTGAACTCGATGCACGACTCGTTCACGCCGCTCGGCGGCCTGGTGCCGCTCGTGAACATGATGCTCGGCGAGGTCGTCTTCGGCGGCGTCGGCGCGGGCATGTACGGCATCCTCCTCTTCGTCGTCCTGGCCGTGTTCATCGCGGGCCTGATGGTGGGCCGCACGCCCGAGTACCTCGGCAAGAAGATCGAGGCATTCGACGTCCAGATGGCGATGCTGGCGGTGCTGGTCTTCCCGCTCTTCATCCTGGTCTTCACCGGCATTTCGATGGTGTCGCCCGGCTTCGGCACATCGAGCCTCTGGAACACCGGCCCGCACGGCCTCTCGGAGATCCTCTACGCCTACACCTCGGGTACGGCGAACAACGGCTCGGCGTTCGCGGGTCTGTCGGCCAACACCCGGTGGTACAACGTCACGCTCGGCATCGCGATGCTGGTCGGACGGTTCATGGTCATCGTCCCGATGCTGGCGCTGGCCGGCAACCTGGCGCGCAAGGCCCCCGTGCCGCCGTCGCTCGGCACCTTCCCGGTGACCACGCCGCTCTTCACGGTGCTGCTCGTGAGCGTGATCGTCATCGTCGGCATCCTGACGTTCTTCCCGGCGCTCAGCCTGGGCCCCATCGTGGAGCACCTGCTGCTGCGGCAAGGCACGACGTTCTGACGGACCCGCACATGGCCAATGCACGGAAGCTCAGCATCTGGGAGCCGGCGCTCGTCCGCGCCGGCCTGGTCGACGCGCTGCGCAAGCTCGATCCGCGCGTCGTCGTCGAGAATCCGGTGATGTTCGTGGTCGAAGCCGGCGCCGCGTTCACGACGGTGCTGCTCCTCGGCGACGTCGCCGCCGGAGCGCCGTCCGGATTCGAACTGCAGATCGTCCTGTGGCTCTGGGCCACGGTGTACTTCGCCAACCTGGCCGAAGCGATGGCCGAAGGCCGCGGCAGGGCCCAGGCCGACACGCTGCGCAAGACCCGCACCGAGACGCTCGCCCATCGTCTCGGCGTCGACGGCGGCGTCGAAGCGGTGGCGGCCGGGTCGCTGCGCAAGGGCGACGTCGTGCGCGTGACGGCCGGGGAGTTCATCCCGGCCGACGGCGAGATCATCGAGGGCGTCGCCTCGGTGGACGAGTCGGCCATCACCGGCGAGTCGGCACCGGTCGTACGCGAGGCGGGCGGCGACCGATCCGCCGTCACCGGAGGCACGCGCGTGCTGTCGGACGTCATCATCGTGCGCGTGTCGTCCGATCCGGGCCATACCTTCCTGGACCGGATGATCGCCCTGGTGGAAGGGGCGGAGCGCCAGAAGACGCCGAACGAAATCGCGCTCAACATCCTGCTCGCCGGGCTGACCATCGTGTTCCTGATGGCAGTGGTGACGCTGCAGCCGTTCGCGGTCTACTCGGGCGCGCGGCAGTCGGTGTTCGTGCTGGTCTCGCTGCTGGTCTGCCTCATCCCCACCACCATCGGGGGCCTGCTCTCCGCCATCGGCATCGCCGGCATGGATCGACTCATCCAGCACAACGTGCTGGCGATGTCCGGCCGGGCGGTGGAAGCGGCCGGCGACGTCCACACGCTGCTGCTCGACAAGACCGGGACCATCACGCTGGGCAACCGCCAGGCCGCCGACTTCGTGCCGGCCCCGGGCGCCACCGCCGGCGAACTGGCCGACGCGGCGCAGCTCGCGTCGCTCGCCGACGAGACGCCGGAGGGCCGCTCGATCGTGGTGCTGGCGAAGCAGAAGTTCGACATCCGCGGCCGCACGCTGGCGGCCCACGAAGCCCGGTTCGTCGGATTCTCGGCCCAGACGCGCATGTCGGGCGTGGACCTCGACGGCCGCCAGATCCGGAAGGGCGCCGTGGACGCGATCTTCAACTACGTCGCCAGCCACGGCGGCACGCCGCCGACCGAGGTCAGGGCTGCGGTGGAGACGATTGCCCGCTCCGGCGGCACGCCGCTCGTCGTCGCAGACAAGGGACGTGTGCTCGGGGTCGTCCACTTGAAGGACGTGGTCAAGGGAGGCATGGCGGAGCGCTTCGCGGCTCTGCGGGCGATGGGCATCCGCACCGTGATGATCACGGGCGACAACCCGCTGACCGCGGCGGCCATCGCCAAGGAGGCCGGCGTCGACGACTTCCTCGCCGAAGCCACGCCGGAAGACAAGATGCGCCTGATCAAGAGGGAGCAGCAGGCGGGCAAGCTCGTGGCGATGACCGGCGACGGCACGAACGACGCACCGGCGCTCGCCCAGGCCGACGTGGGCGTGGCCATGAACACCGGCACGCAGGCGGCGAAGGAGGCCGGCAACATGGTGGATCTCGACTCCAACCCCACGAAGCTCATCGAGATCGTGGAGAGCGGCAAGCAGCTGCTGATGACCCGCGGAGCGCTCACCACGTTCTCCATCGCCAACGACGTGGCCAAGTACTTCGCCATCATCCCGGCCATGTTCCTGGCGGCCTTCCCGGCGCTCGGCGCGCTGAACGTCATGCGGCTGGCGACGCCGGAGTCCGCGATTCTCTCGGCCGTCATCTTCAACGCCCTCATCATCGTGGCGCTGGTGCCGCTGGCGCTGCGAGGCGTGGCGTTCCGGCCGCTGGGCGCCGCGGCGCTGCTGCGCCGCAACCTGCTCGTCTACGGCCTGGGCGGCGTCGTGGCGCCGTTCATCGGCATCAAGGTCATCGACGTCGTGATCACGAGCCTCGGGCTCGCGTAAGGGAGTCGCCATGGTCCGCCATCTCGTCACGGCCGCCCTGATGACCGTGGTGACCACGATGTTGCTGGGCATCGGCTACCCGTTGGCCGTCACCGGCCTCGCGCAGGTGCTGTTCCCCGACCAGGCGAACGGTCAGCTGATCACGAAAGACGGCGTCGTCGTCGGATCGCGCCTCATCGGCCAGCCGTTCTCCTCGCCCGGCTACTTCCATTCGCGTCCCTCGGCGGCCGGCGCCGGGTACGACGCCTCGGCGTCGGCGGGTTCCAACTACGGGCCGTCGAACCGGACGCTCATCGACCGCGTGGCGGCGGACGTGGCGCGGCGGCAGGTGGAGAATCCCGGCGTTCCGGTGCCGATCGACCTCGTGACGGCCTCGGCATCGGGGCTCGACCCGCACATCAGCCCGGCCGCCGCCCAGTTCCAGGTGCCGCGCGTGGCCCGCGCGCGCGGGCTGGCCGAAGCCGTTCTGCGGCAACTCGTGACGGATCACATCGAGCCCAGGCAGCTGGGCGTGTTCGGTGAGCCGGTGGTGAACGTGCTGCTGCTGAACCTGGCGCTCGACGAAACGACACCCCGCCGGCGGTGACATGACAGGCGACTCCCGCCCCTCCGCCGACGCGCTGCTCGAGCGGATCCGGTCGCAGGACCGGGCGCGGCTGCGGGTCTACATCGGCGCCGCGCCCGGCGTCGGGAAGACCTACGCGATGCTCCGCGAGGCCCGTGCGCTGCGCGCGCGGGGGCTCGACGTGGTCGCGGGGCTCGTGGAGACCTACGGGCGCGCCGAGACCGAAGCGCAACTGGGCGACCTCGAGGTCGTCCCGCGCAGGAAGGTCGCGTACCGGGGGGTGGTCCTCGAGGAGATGGACGTCGACGCGATCCTCGCCCGCCGGCCGCAGGTGTGCGTCGTCGACGAACTGGCGCACTCGAACGTGCCCGGCAGTCGACACGAGAAGCGCTATCAGGACGTGCTGACGCTGCTCGACGCCGGCATCCACGTGATGACGGCCGTGAACATCCAGCACCTCGAGACGCTGAACGACGCCGTGGCACGCGTGACCGGCGTGCGCGTCCGCGAAACCGTGCCCGACACCTTCCTCGATCGCGCCGACGAGGTCATCAACGTCGACGTCACGGTCGAGGAACTGCGCAATCGCCTGCGCGAGGGCAAGGTCTACAAGCCCGAGAAGGTCGAGCAGGCGCTGTCGAACTTCTTCCGCAAGGGCAACCTGTCGACGCTGCGCGAACTGGCGCTGCGGGCCGTGGCCGACGAGGTGGGCGAGAAGGCGGCGAGCTATCGGGCGCGCGAGGGGCTCGAGCCGGCGCTGATTCCGGAGCGCGTGATGGTCTGCATGAGCTCCAACGCGCTCGCGCCGCGGGTGATACGCACCGGCGCGCGGATCGCCGGCCGCCTCGGCTCGAAGTGGTACGCGGTCTACGTCGAGACGCCGCGCGAAACGCCCGAGCGCATCCGCCCGCAGGACGCCGAGGCCCTGGCCGGGAACATTCGGCTGGCCGAGAGCCTGGGCGCGACCGTCGTGCGCGTCCACGCCGATCGCCCGGCCGACGGCCTGATCGCGTTCGCGCAGCGCGAAGGCGTGACGCACGTGATCTTCGGGCAGACGGCGCGGTCGCGGTGGGAGGTCGTGTGGCGGGGGTCGACCCTGGATCGCTTCCTCAGCGCGGTACCGGATGCGGCAGTGCAGGTGGTGCCGCTGGGGGAGCCGGGGTCATGACAGCGATGCCGACCGGCGCGGCCGTGTCCCTCCGGGTGCGGCTGCTCGCGGCCTTCGCGTCCCTCGTGCTGGCATTGGCGGCGCTCGGCGCCTGGAGCGCCTGGCGCCTTCGCGACCTGGGCGAGGTCGCCGAGCGCATTCTCGCCGACAACTACCAGTCGGTCGAGGCCGCCCACGCCATGCGCGTGAGCCTCGAGCGCCTCGAGGGGCTCCGGACCGCGGCGGCCGGAACGGGGGCGGGCGACGCCGGAGGGCGCCGGGCCTTCGACCGTGCGCTCGCCGTCGCGGCCGGCAACGTGACCGAGCCGGGGGAACGGGACGTGATTGCGGCGCTGCGCGCCGGCTACGAGGAGTACGCACGGACGCCGTCGGCGGCGGGCGCCGAGCGGCTGCGCCGATCGATCGCGCCGCTGGATCGGCTGAACGTCGCGGCGATGCGCAGCAAGAGCGACGCGGCCGGGGCGCTCGCGCGTCGTGACGCCGCGTGGACCCTGGCCCTGATGGCGGTGCTGGCACTCGGCGGCGCGTGGCTCACGGCCGCGGTGGGGCGGAGCGTCAGCGGACCGATCGAGGCGCTGACGCGGGCGGCCACCCGCGCCGCCGCCGGGGACCTGGACGTGGCCGTGCCCGCGGATCGTGCCGACGAGCTCGGCCAGATGGCGCGTGCCTTCAACCACATGGCGGCGCGCGTTCGCGAGGCCCGCGTGTCGGACCGCGACGCCCTTGCGCAAGCCCGCCAGGTGGCCGAGCGGATGATGCTGCTCGAGGACGTACGGCACCTGCACGAGCTCAATCGCCTGAAGTCGGAGTTCGTGGCCGAAGCCTCGCACGAGCTTCGCACGCCCCTCGCCAGCCTGCAGCTCGGCCTGGACCTGCTGCACGAGCAGCCCGCGACGCTCACGCCCAGGCAGCGCGAGATCGTCGAGCTGTGCCGCAACGACGGCGAGCGGCTCGCCCGTCTGGCACGCGATCTCCTGGACCTGACGAGGCTCGAGAGCGGCCAACGGCCGCCGCGCCCGGCGGCGGTCGCCGTCGAGGGCCTGGTGCGCGGGGTCGTGGAACCGATGCGCCGGCAGGGCGACGCCCGAGGCGTGACCCTGGCCGTCGACGTGCCGCGCGGCCTGCCGCCCGCGTACGCCGACCGCGCGCAGATCGAGCGCGTCCTGACGAACCTCGTCTCGAACGCCCTGCGCGCGACGCCGGCGGGCGGCCGCGTCACGGTGGCGGCATCGGCCGAGGGGGGAATGGTGGCGTGTCGCGTGATCGACACCGGCATCGGCATCGCTCCCGAGCACCACGCGAGGATCTTCGAGCCGTTCGCCCAGATCGCGGGCGGTGCGCGCGGCGGCGCCGGGCTCGGCCTGGCGATCAGCCGGCGGATCGTGGAGGCGCACGGCGGCGCCATCACGGTGGCGTCGGCCCCCGGCGCGGGATCGACGTTCGCGTTCACGCTGCCGCGCGCGGACGGCGCTTTCGAGGAGGCCAGCGATGCGAGTCCTGATCGTCGATGACGAACCCACACTTCGCCGGATGGTGCGGCTGACGCTGGAGGACCTCTACGAGGTGCACGAGGCCGAGGACGCCGCGCGGGCGCTCGAGGCCGTCGCGGCGCACGGCCCGTTCGACGTCGTGCTGCTCGATCAGAAGATGCCGGGCATGTCGGGCGTCGCACTCCTCGCGGAGCTGCGGCGCATCGCCCCGGCGACCCGGGTGGTGATGCTGACCGCTCACGCCTCGCTGGACCTGGCGTCGGCGGCGCTCGCGGGCGGCGCCAGCCACTTCCTGGCGAAGCCGATGACGCCGGCGCTGCTCCGGGCCGCCGTGGCCGCCGCCCGTCCGCCCGCGCCCGACGCCACCCCGGCCGCGGCGGGCCGCCGGGAGCACACGATCACGCTGAACGGGTTCGCCATCGACGCGGCGTCCCGTGCCAGGGTGGAGAAGGACGGGTCGGCCACGCACGTCTTCACCGTGTCGCAGGTCGTGGGCGGGTGGACGATGGAGGCGGACGTGCACATCGCCAGGGACGCGTTCAGGACGTCGGGCCGCCCTGACGTGGCCGTGGCGGGCCGGCTGGCGGGCCTCGTCGCCCGGCGAGCCCTGGCCGACCGGCTCTGGCGCGAGGGCATGCTGCCCGGCGCCGAGGGTCTCCGGCTCACCGGAGTCACCGCCGAGCAGCTCGCGGCCGCGCTGCGGGACGACGGGCCGTGACTCGGCCCGCCGGCCCATTGCCGCTGCGAACATGAACAGGGGGTGTCGCGGGCCGACCGGCGTACGCGCGTCGGCGGCGAAGTCACCCGCTGCTCGGAAGGCGCGGCCCCCCGGAGCTGCGCCTGCGTGCCTGCTCCGGCGCTACGCCACGAGACGGTAGGCGGTGTCCCCGTGACCGCCCCAGTCCACCTGGCCACGGCGCACGTGCCAGTCCTCGGCGAGGATCGACCAGAGGTACTGGTCGAAATCGTGCCCGCCCTTCGAGAACGAGCTGCGTAGCGTCGCCTCCCGCACCGCCCCGAGCTTGGCGAGTGCGCCGTTACCGCGGCCGTTCAGGGTGACCGCCCGCGCCTCGAGCCGGTGCACGCCGATGACGTCCATCGCGAAGTCCACGGTGAGCGTGGCGCTCTCCACGAAGAGGCCCGAGCCCCAGAACTGGGCGCCGATGGCGAAGCCCCACTCGGCCAGCGAGAAGTCCGGCGTCAGCGCCCGGACCTGCAGGATGCCCACGGCGTGGTCGAGCCCGCGCGGCACGACGGCGTAGCAGGCGTAGCTGCCCTGCCGGCGCATGCGGTGCGTCCAGTCGATGAAGCGCTCGAAGGCCTCGGCCGTCGTCGGTGGCGGCGAGACGAAGCGCGCGACTTCCTCGGTGGACAGGAGGGACAGCAGGTGCGGCGCGTCCGACGTCTGGAGCGCCCGCAGCGTGACGCCAGCCGTCTGGAACACGGGCAGCATGCCCTTCCAGTCGGTGGTGACGCCGGTGTGCACGACCGCCGCCGTCGGCGTGAGCGTGGGCATCTCGAGGGTCATGGCCTGCGACCGTGGCGAACGGGCGGTGCCGAGTCTGAGCTCCATGGCCTACCGCCCCCCGCACGAGGGGCACGTGAAGGCGTTGCCCCAGACGACGTTCTCGCCCCAGACGATGTTCTCGCCCCACACGATGTTCTCGCCCCAGACGATGTTCTCGCCCCAGACGATGTTCTGGCCCGCGACGAGGCTGTTGCCCCACACCACGTTCTCGCCCCAGACGATGTTGTTGCCCCAGACGATGTTCTCGCCCCAGACGATGTTGTTCGCGAAGGCCGGGCGGTTCGTGTAGACCGATTCGCCCCAGACGATGTTGTTGCCCCAGACGATGTTCTCGCCCCACACGATGTTCTGGCCGTCCACGTTGGACGACGCCGACACCGGCGCGGTGAGCCACCACGAGCCGGACGGAGCCGTCGGGTTGAGCTTCGAGGCCAGGTCCACCGCGCCGAGCGCGTTCAGTTCGCCGGCGCCCTGCGTGAGGACGTCGTACGGCTGGCCGCTGGCGTCCGCCATCCGGAAGGCCGTGTACTGCAGCATCGCCTTGACCGCGTTCGGCGTCGGCTTCATGCCGAACGTGGACTGCGCCGACTCGAGCATCAACGCCACCGTGCCGCTGACGACGCCGGCCGCCATGCTCGTGCCGCTCAGGTTCAGGTACGGCCGTCCGCCCTTCGAGGCCCCGCGGGACTTCGGGTAGTCCTTGTAGAGCTTCTGGTGGGTCATGGTGGCGCCGGACACGCGATGCCCAGGCGCGACCAGGTCAGGCTTGGCGAGGCCGTCGTACCACGTCGGACCGCGCGAGCTGTACTCGGACACGAGGTCGTCGGTGCGGCGCGTCGTGTCCATGGTCCGCGCGGCGCCCACGGTGATGACCGACGGGGCGTTGGCGGGCGACGTGATGCCGCCGTAGCCCACGAGGCCCGTGGTCGGGTTCGTCCCGTAGTTGCCGGCCGAGACGACCACCACGATGCCGGCCCGCACCGCGTTCTCGACCGCCTGCACCAGCGGGTCGGTCGCGGCCGGCTCGAACACCGGGTGGCCGAGCGACAGGTTGATCACGTCGATCCCGTAGGTGCTCCGGTTCGCCACCGCCCACTGCACGGCGGCGATGACGTCGCTCGTCCGGCCCGTCCCCTCGTCGGAGAGTGCCCGAAGGCTGACGAACCGGACGCCGGGCGCCACGCCCTTCGCGTCGGCGTTGTCGTCGCCGATGAGCGAGGCGACGTGGGTGCCATGGCCGTAGCCGTCCACCGCCGTCCGCCCCGACGGCGCGCCGTTGCCCGTGCTGAAGTCGCGCGTGGTCTTCACGCGCGCCGCGCCGCCGCCGTCCTCGAACATGCCCGAGTCGATGACGGCCACCGTGATGCCGGCGCCCGTGAGCGAGGTCGTGTCGACGGGCGGCCGGTAGCTGACCGTCAGCATCGGACGGTTGGCGACGTATCCGTCCTCCGACGTCCGGACGTTCCAGCTGTTGCCGGAGGTCTGCCACACGGCCCAGCCGAAGTTCGCCTCGCCGGAGGCCCATGCCTGCACGTTCGCGACCAGGTCCGGCCCCGTGAACGCCTTCGGGCCGCCGCCCAGGAGGCCGGTCGTGAAGGCGGAGTCCGTGCCAGCGACCACGCCGCCCTCGAGCGCCTGGCCGCCCGCCAGTGTCGCCAGGTCGTTCCACGACGACGAGGCGCTCCAGTCCACCAGCATCCGGCGAAGTCCGGCGCCGGCATACGCGGACCCGTCGCCGAGGTGCGACAGCGTGAGCGTGGCCGACGTGATCGTCGAGCCGAACGGAATCTGGTTCGGGCCCGGCCCGAACATGTCGTCGAACCGCACCAGCATCACCGAGAGCGCGCCCGAGGACTCAGTCTGGACCCGGGCGGTCGTGGCGGTCCCGTACGAGTAGGCCGGGCTGGATTGCCGCACCGCCGTGTCCACGGTGCCGGTGTATCCCGCCCCCTGCTGGAACGCTTTCGTATGGGTCGTGGAGGAGGCGGTCGTGAGGCCGAGGGTGCTGCGCAACGAGTAGGCGCCGTTTCTGGCCCACCCCGTCGCCGACATCGTCCCGGTCGCCGTGACCTCGGCGTCGACCGACACGCTCAGGACGTCGTCGTCGTCCGCGAGCGCGTCGAGCTGATCCACCGGCACCTCGACGCTGACCGCGTTCAGCATCCGGAGGTCGCCGCGGAGGCGTCCGCCCCGGCGCTGCATCCGGTCGAGGGCGCGCCCACGCGCGTCGGCCCCGGGGCGCATCGTGACGATGACGCGCTCCTCGCGCTGCCGACCGCTGCGCGTGTCACGGTTCCCGCGCTCGAGCCGGTCCCGGAGCGCCAGGTCGAGCTTGTGTCGGCTGCGCGGCGCCTCGTTCTGGCGCGGCCCGCGCTGGGCCAGGAGCGGCGAGGCGCTCGCGATGAGCACCGCCACGAGCGCGACGAGGCCGTAGCGCCATGTGGCGTCGGTCCCTCGCGTCGTTCTTGTCGGTCGTCGATTCACGCTGTGTCTCTTCGGTGCCCGCGACCACACGTCGCGGGGAGCCGTGGCTCGCCGGTCTTCATGGCAAGGGGGCTGCCAGGGCGGAGGGGGCCGCATACAAGGTGCTCTCCTTCAAAGAGTTACGAGCTTCGGCCGGTGCCGGCGGGCACCGACGATGACGTCTGTCGCTGTTCACTTTCGGCGCAGCGCCCGGGCCGCTCCAGCCCTGCGTCCGCCGTGACTCGTCGAAAACCCCCGGAAAACCGCGCCTGGCGACGGAAATCGCGGCCGGTGGTGCGATCTGGAACACCGTCTAGAAAGGGCACACGGTCGGGCGTCGCCCCCTCGCCCCCTTGCCTGCCGCTCGAGACGTCTGGCCGAACGACGCGACGGCGCGCCACGCCCTCGGAGCCGATGGGTCATGACAAGTTGTTACAAAGAAAGCGGTTACGGGCCAACGAATGCGTGCGGATCCGGCCCTGCGATCCCGGCCGGACGTGTAGAGTTAAGGGTCTTGATGTCGCCGAGAAGACTTGCCGTGTTCGCGGCCGCGCTCGTCGTGGCCACCCCCCTGTCAGCCGCCGCCCAAGCCAGCCGGGAACGCCCGTTCATCCAGGCGGCGAAGGTGGACGTCGGTCCGAGAATCGACGGCGACCTCGGCGACGACGCCTGGAAGGCGGCGACGCCCGTGGACGGCTTCACGCAGCAGGAGCCCAGCCTGGGCCAGCCCGCGTCGGACCGCACCGAGGTGCGCATCGTGTACGACGCCCGCACGATCTACATCGCCGTCCACGCCTATCAGGCGGGCGGCGTCGACGTGGCCGAGGCGGGAGGCGAGCCGGCCGCGGCGGGCGAGCACGCCCATCACGGCGGCGGGGACGTGGTGGCCACCGAGATGCGGCGGGACGCCGATCGGCTCTTCGACGAGGACAACTTCCAGGTGATCCTCGACACCTTCAAGGACTCGCGCAACGGCTACATGTTCGTGACGACGCCTCTCGGCGCGAAGCTCGAACAGCAGGTCTTCGACGAGGGCGAAGGCGGCGGGCGCGGCACGACCTCGAACGTCAACCGCAATTGGGACGGCGTGTGGGACGCGGCGGCCCGGATCACGGCCGACGGCTGGACGGCCGAGATCGCGATTCCCACCAACACCCTGCGGTTCCGCCCCAGCGACGAGCAGATCTGGGGCATCAACTTCATGCGGAACATCCGCAAGAAGAACGAGATCGACTACTGGTCCCCGATTCCCCGCGCCTACTCCCTCACCCGCGTGAGCATGGCCGGGGAACTGCGCGGCCTCCAGAACCTGAGCCTCGGGATGGACCTGAAGCTGAAGCCGTTCGTGGTCGCAGGCCCGCGCCGGCAGGAGCTGAGCGCCACGAACCGCCGCACCACGTGGAAGCGCGACGTCGGGCTCGACGCCCGCTACGGCGTCACCCCCAGCCTGAACCTCGACGTCACGCTGAACACCGACTTCGCGCAGGTGGAGGTGGACGAGCAGCAGGTGAACCTCACCCGCTTCAGCCTGTTCTTCCCCGAGAAGCGCGACTTCTTCCTCGAGAACTCGAACATGTTCACCGTGGGCACCGGCTCGGCGTTCACGAGCACGCCCGTGCAGACCGACCTGTTCTTCAGCCGCCGCATCGGTCTGTCGGCCACCGGCCAGCCCGTGCCGATCCTGGGCGGGACGCGTCTGACCGGCAAGGTGGGCCGCAACAACATCGCCGTCATGGACGTGCGGACCGACAGCGCCTTCGGCCGGCCCGGCGACAACTTCTTCGTGAGCCGCTACAGCCGCGACGTGTTCCGGCGGTCCCGCGTCGGCGCGCTCTTCATCGACAAGGAGTCGGTGGACGGCAGCGCCCACTTCAACCGGACGATGGCCGTCGACGGCAACTTCAGCATCGGGCGCAGCCTGCAGGTCAACTCCTACGTGGCGAAGACCGACTCCCCCGAGGGCGTGGTGGAGGGTCAGGGCGACGACATGGCGTTCTACGGCCGCATCGCCTACCGCGATCCGAAGTGGAACCTGTGGCTGAACTACCTGGACGTGCAGAAGAACTTCAACGCCGAGGCCGGCTTCGTCCAGCGCACGGGCATCCGCACCACGAAGGTCTACTTCGGCCCGACGCCCCGGCCGAAGCGCGGGAACGTCAAGCTGTTCGAGCCGATGTACGTGCTCACGTACACCACGGACCAGACGGGCCGGCTCGTGGCGCGCCTGCACCACCTGATGCTCGGCACGACCTTCCGCGACGACTCCGGCATCACCGTGATCTACCAGAAGAATCTCGACGTGCTGGACGACCCGTTCCGGATCCAGGGCGTCACCGTGCCGACCGGCTCCTACGGCATGAACGAGTGGCGGTTCATGTACAACACGAGCCCCGGCAAGCGCTTCTACCAGCGGACCAACGTCCAGATCGACGACTACTACGGCGGTACCCGGCGCGGCCTCACCCTGTCCGGCGGCGCGCGCGCGACGAGTCAGTTCTCGGCGGAAGTGCAGTACAGCCGCAACGACGTGAAGATGCCGTGGGGCAACTTCCTGGTGAACCTCACCTCGGTGCGCATGGACTACACGTTCAGCCCGAAGATGACCATCCGCAGCCTCACGCAGTACAACACCGCCAGTCACGAGATTTCGAACAACATCCGCTTCAACCTGATCCATCACGCCGGCAGCGACCTGTACGTCGTCTACAACGACCTGCGCCAGACCGGTCTGCCCTCCGACGTCTTCGCCCAGAAGGACCGCTCGCTCGCGGTGAAGCTGAACTACCTGATTCAGAAGTAGCGACGTTCCCGCCGCGGGCGGCGGCGACGGAGGCGACGATGACGACGATGCCCGACGGCGCCGTGGCGTTCCGGCGCTCGCCGACCTTCACGGAGACGACCGTGCCGCCGGGACTGCTGCGGCACCACACGACCGCGCCGGGGACGTGGGCGCGCATCGTCGTCGTCGAGGGCCGCCTCGTGTACCGCATCCTCGCCCCGGAGCTCCAGGAGGTGGAACTGACGCCGGCCAGGCACGGCGTCGTCGAGCCCGGGGTGCCGCACGAGGTGCGTCCGGACGGCCCCGTGACGTTCTACGTGGAGTTCTGCCGGGTCGACTGAGCGGTTGCCACGGCCGAGCTTCCGCGCGAAGATCCCGCCTCGGCTGACCGCGCCTCGCGTTCAGGCCTTCCTCGGAGGTGCCCATGGACCCGGATCTCGCTCGGCGCCAGGGCCACCGGCTGCTTCAGGCCGGCGGCCTGCTGTTCCTCGTCGCGTTGTTCGTGGGGGTGGCGGTCCCGGCCTTCACCGTCCCACGGCTGGGTCTCGCGACGCACCTGCTCGGCATCACCCAGGGCATGTTCCTCATGATCCTCGGGTTGGCCTGGACGCGACTCGACCTGCCGGCAGCGCTCGGGAGAAGCGCATTCTTCCTGGCGCTTGTCGGCTGCGCGGCGCCGTGGACGGCGAACCTGCTCGGCGGCATCTGGGGGGCCGGCAACGCGCTTCTGCCCATGGCGGCGGGCGCCGCGCACGGGACGCCGTTCCAGGAGGGCATCATCGCGATCCTGCTTCGCGGCGGCGGCGCCGCCCTCATCGCTACTCTGTCCCTCGTCGTCTGGGGCTTGCGGTCGGCCGCGCCGCGCGCGGGCCGCTGACGCCGCAGCCGGGCGTCACCATCGCCGTACGCGCTCGCGGCGGGCACGACGGTTTCCTGGGCCTAGTCGCGCCGCGGGAGGAACCTGCGTCCCCGGGCGGCGTAATGGTCTGGAGCGGGGTGCGCCTGCCCGGGCCGAGACGGCCGGTCCCGGCGCTCCGCCTCAGGGGGGACGCGATGGGCCTCTGGCAGGATCTGCGCTTCGCGACGCGGCTGCTCGTCAAGGACAAATGGTTCGCCGCGGCCGCCGTGGTCGCGCTCGCGCTCGGCATCGGCGTGAACGCCACGGTGTTCACCTTCGTGAACGCGGTCCTGATTCGCGGGCTCCCGTTCGACGATCCGGACCGCATCATGGCGATTGGCTCGTACGACCGGGTCCGCAGCCGCGACCTCGGCGTGTCCTACGAGGACTTCGCGGACTGGCGCCAGTCGGCAACCAGGTTCGCGGGCCTGGCCGCCTACTCCGACACGACCATGAACGTGAGCGACGAGGGCCGGCCGCCCGAGCGCGATTTCGGCACGTTCCTGTCGGCCAACGCGTTCGCCCTGCTCGGGCAGGCCCCCATGCTCGGGCGCGACTTCCTCCCCGACGACGATCGACCGGGCGCGCCCGGTGTCGTCATCCTCGGCAGCGCCGTCTGGAAGTCCCGCTACGGCGCCGATCCCGGCATCCTTGGCCGCGTGGTCCGGGTGAACGACGTGCCCTCCGTCGTCATCGGCGTGATGCCCGAGGACTTCAGGTTCCCGCAGAACAGCGACCTCTGGCAGCCGCTCGGCATGGTGGCCGATCTGCCGGCGCGGCCCAGGAACGCGCGCACGCTCGGCGTGTTCGGGCGGCTGCGACCCGAGGCCTCGCGCGCGGAGGCCGACGCGGAACTGCAGAGCATCGGCCAGCGGCTGTCGCGCGATCACCCGTCCACGAACACCGACGTCGTGCCAAGGCTGCAGACGTTCAACGAGCGGGTGAACGGCGGGCCGATCCGCGCGGTGTTCCTCTCGCTGATGGGGGCGGTCGCCTTCGTGCTGCTCATCGCCTGCGCCAACGTCGCGAACCTGCTGTTGTCGCGGGCCGCGCATCGAACGCGCGAGATCGCCGTCAGGATATCCATCGGCGCCAACCGCTGGCGCGTGGTCCGGCAGCTCCTGGTCGAGAGCCTGCTGCTGGCCGTCGTCGCCGGGCTGCTGGGCCTGGGCCTCGCCGCGGTGGGCATCCGGCTCTTCGACCTCGCCACGCAGGACGTTGGCAGGCCCTACTGGATCGCGTTCACCATGGACGGCCGCGTCATCGCGTTCCTCGCCGCCATCTGCGTGGGCACGGCCATCCTCTTCGGGCTCGCGCCCGCCCTCCACGTGTCCAGGACGGACGTCAACGACGTCCTGAAGGATGGGGGGCGCTCGGGCACGGCCGGCGTGCGCGTCGGCCGGTGGAGCAGCGTGCTCGTGATGGGCGAGCTGGCGCTGACGCTGACGCTCCTGGCGGGCGCCGGCTTCATGATGCGCAACTTCCTGACGCTGTATCGACTGGACCTCGGCGTGGACACGTCGCGCCTGGTCGCGATGTCGCTCACTTTGCCGGACCGCAAGTATCCCGCGGTGGAGGAGCGCCTCGCGTTCTACGACCGGCTGCGGGAGCGCCTGGCGGCCGTCGGCTCGGTGCGGGCGGCCTCCGTGGCCAGCAACCTGCCGCTGGGCGGCGGATTCGCCCGGCGCCTGAGCATCGACGGCCGCACGCTGGCGAAGGACGAGCAGGCGCCGACGGTCACCATGCTCACGGTGGATCCGCGGTACTTCGAGACGCTCGGCCTGGCCGTCACACGCGGGCGCGCCCTGGACGGCGCGGATGGCCTGCCCGGCAGGGACGGCGTCGTCGTCAACGATCGCTTCGCGCGCCGCTACTTCCCCGACGAGGATCCGCTCGGCCGCAGGATCGAGCTGACGCTGGACACGGCGGGTGGCGCGCCACCGCCCGGCGTGGCGGCGTCGATTGGCGGCACCATCGTCGGCATCGTGCCCAACGTCTGGCAGCGGGATCTCTCGGCGCCCGAGTCGGACCCGATCGCCTACGTGCCCTTCCGCGCCGATCCCCGGGCGTTCATGCAGCTGCTGGTGCGCGCCGACGGCGACCCCCAGGCCGTCGTGCCGCTCGTCCGAGAGGAGGTCCGCGCCATCGATCCCGACCTGCCGCTCTACAACGTGCGGACGCTCGACGAGGCGCTGGCCAGGCAGCGATGGGCGTTTCGCGTGTTCGGCACCATGTTCGCCATCTTCGCGGGGATCGCGCTCGCGCTGTCCGCGGTGGGGCTCTATGCGGTGACGGCGTACTCGGTGAGCCAGCGAACGCAGGAGATCGGGGTGCGAATGGCCCTGGGCGCCGCGGGCGGAGACGTGGCGGGGATGTTCCTCCGGCGGTCGCTGTGGCAACTGGCCGTCGGGTTGAGCGTCGGCCTGGCGGGGGCCCTGGCCGTCGGGCAGCTCTTCCAGCGCACCGAGCTGCTGGTGCAGACGACGGGACGGGACCCCGCCACCATCGGACTCATCGCGCTCGTGCTCGTCGCGGTGTCGCTGGCGGCGAGCGTCTGGCCCGCGCGGCGGGCGTCCCGCCTCGACCCCCTGGCGGCGCTCCGGAACGACTGATCGCGGCCGTACGTGCCGCGGGCCGCGAAGGGGTGTCCTCCGCGGCCCGCCGGGTGGATCCGGTCAGCGGCACTCGATGCCGTCGTCGATCTCGCGGCCGATGATGGCGCCGGCGCCCGCGCCGATGATGGCGCCGATGGCCTTCGAATCCCGGGGGGCGATGATGCTCCCCAGGATGCCGCCCGCGATGCCGCCGACGATCAGGCCCGTGGTGCCGTCGTCACGCCGGCAGTAGTAACGGTTGTCGGAACCGCGGTAGATCCGATCGTTGCGGCCCAGCCGTACCGGCCGGTACCGGCCGCCGCTCCGGTAGTAGCGCACCGGGTCGTATCCGCGCTGCCCAGGTTCGTAGTGCCGCTCGTCGTAGTGGCGCCAGGCCTTCGGCGCCGCCTTGCTCTTCCTGCTCTTGCCGTGCCGGTAGTCCCGCTCGTAGCGGTCGTCGTGACGGCCGCGGTCGTGCTGATCGGCGAACGCCGGAATGGGCGGCAGGCTGACCGCGCTTGCGACCAGCAGCGCGACCACGGCATGTCTCATCTTGTTCACGGCCCCTCCTTCCGCCGGCACCGCCGGCTTGATCTCGACGGACTGCAATGGACGTGCCCGCCGTCGGTGCACTCGGCTGCGAGAACCTGACCGGAATCCACGGCGGTGGAGTGCTCCACAGAGGACACCTGCCGGGTGCGCCCTCCCTGGCGGCTCGTCCGCCGCCCGCGGCCGCCACCCGGACCGCGCGTACGACGCCTGTGGCAGAATCCCGCCCACGGCGCGCGGCTGGCCGTGAGTGGAGGCCCCCATGGTGCGACAGGGACTGATTGCCGCCGCGGCGTTCGTCTGCGGCGTGGTGTTCGCAACGGTGTGGACCGCGACGACGGCGGCGCAGGATCGCCAGACCGCGACGAAGGAGCTGACGCGCGTGGACCTCGGCGAGTGGTGTCCCGGCAAGGAGGTGGTCATCACGCACCTGACGAACTCCACCGGCAGCTCCGGCCGCCATTCGCACCCCGCGTTCTCGTTCTCCTATGTGCTCGAGGGCGTGCAGGTGGTGACGCCCGACGGGAAGGCGCCGTACACCGCCCGCGCCGGCGACCTCCAGTTCGAGGCGCCCTACGCCGTCAGCGCGACGCGCACGGCCGAGCCGTCGAAGGTGGTCACGTTCCGCATTCTCGAGAAGGGCAAGCCGGCGACGATTCCGGCGAAGTAGCCGGCCGGCCAGGCGAATCAGCACCGATGTTGCGTCCGGCCGCGCCCGTCCGTCTCGCCGCGAGTGGCTGGTACGTGCTCGCCATGGTCGCGGCGGCCGTGCCCGCGTTCTGGCCCCGCTACCTCGGCCGGCCGTTCGCGGGCATCGACCCGTACACGCACGTACACGCCGTCGTGATGGCCGCGTGGACGGGACTGATGGCGACGCAGCCCTTCCTGTCGCGGGGTGACGCCCGCCCCGTACATCGCGCCCTCGGCCGTGTGTCGTTCGTGGTCGGACCGGCGGTGATCCTGTCCTCGATCCTGCTCGCGCACCAGCGCTTCAGCGCGATGGACGATGCGACGCTGTCGGTCGAGGCGCCGAACCTCTACCTCCCGCTTTCGGCCGTGGCCGTCTTCCTGCCGGCTCTCGCCGGCGGCCTGTG
The DNA here is from genome assembly GCA_041394705.1 of Vicinamibacterales bacterium. Classification (GTDB taxonomy): domain Bacteria; phylum Acidobacteriota; class Vicinamibacteria; order Vicinamibacterales; family UBA2999; genus CADEFD01. Next base: position 94,432 of record JAWKHS010000016.1, on the reverse strand, counting down.
GTACCGCCGCCGACCCGCCGAGCACGCGCGCCTCATGGTCTGCACGGTGTTTCCGCTCATCGACCCCGTCGTCGGACGGCTGCTCGGGATCTTCGCGCCGCCGTTCCCGCACCCGCTCCTCTACCAGGCCGTCACTTTCGGCGGCGGCGACCTCGTGCTCGCCGCACTCGCGATGCGCGACCGGGCGTCCCGGGCGGCCTGGACCTGGCGCGCGATGCTGGCCTGGAGCCTGCTGCTGCACGTGGGGTGGTTCACGCTCGCGCAGCGGCCGGTCTGGCAGGCCTTCGCCCGTTGGTTCGTCTCGTGGCCGCTGACTCCCTGACGGCCGCGATCGCCCGGCGGCCGCCGGCGGTCCGTGTTACCGTGTGGCGCCCGGCGCGTCCGCGCCGGCGGGGGAGGTCCATGAACACCACGCCGAAGTGGTACATGCCGGTCGCCGTGCTCGCGCTGCTCTGGAACCTCATCGGGTGCGCCGCCTACCTGAGCGACGTGATGATGACGCCCGAGGCCGTGGCCCAGCTGTCGCCGGACCAGCAGGCGATGTACGCCGCGCGCCCGATCTGGGCGGTGTCCGCGACGGCGATTGCGGTGTGGGGCGGTGCCCTCGGCGCCGTGGGGCTCATCCTGCGCAAGCGGTGGGCGACCCCGCTGCTCGTGGCGTCCCTGGCCGGGATCGTCGCGCAGGACGTGGGACTCCTGATGATGACGCGCGATCCGCGGCGCTCGCCCTGCAGGGCGTGGTGCTCGCGATCGGCATCGCCCTCGTGTTCCTGGCGCGGAACGCCCGCGCCAGCGGCTGGCTGTCGTGACGGCACTGCCGGAGGAGTTGCGATGACGACGCCCGACGACATTCCCGCAGCCGCCATCGAGGCCCTGCGACGGCAGGACAAGATCGGCGCCATCAAGATCGTCCGCGAGCACTCCCACCTGGGCCTCAAGGAGGCCAAGGAAGCCGTGGAGGCGTACGTCGACCGCCATCCCGATCTCAAGGCCGCCATGCAGGAGGCCTCGAGCCAGGGACTGAGCACACTGCTCGTCTGGGTCATCGTGATCGGCGTCATCGCCTTCGCGGCCTGGAAGCTCACCCAGTGAGCCATCGATGCTCCTGGGCGTCATCACCGTCTACCTGATCGGCACCGTCGTCGCCGGCGCCGTCCTGAGCTCGCGCATCAGGCGCGTGTCGGACTATCTCGTCGCCGGCCGCAGCCTGGGGCTCGGGCTCAGCACGGCGTCGCTGGCCGCCGTGCAGATCGGCGCCGGCGTGGTGCTCGGCGGCGCGGAGACGGGCGCGACCTCGGGGCTGTGGCCGGGCGTCTGGTACGGCTTGGGCTGCGGCGGCGGCCTCGTACTGGGCGGACTCCTCGCGGCGGGAAAGATGCGGGCCATCGGCGGCCTCGTGCCCATCGACTACTTCTCGGTCCGCTACGGCGAGTTCCGCGTCGTGCGCACGTGGGCGTGGCTCTCCAACATCCCGAGCCTGCTCGGGATCTTCGCCGCGCAGATGATGGCGGCCGGCTCGGTGCTGTCGGCCGCGCTGGGCACCAGCTTCTCCACGGCCGTCCTGATCGTGGCCGCCGTGATCTTCCTGTCGAACGTCCTGAGCGGCATGTGGGGCGTCGTCTTCGCCGACTTCTTCCAGGTGTCGATCATCATGATCGGCATTCCCCTGACGGCGGCGGTCGCCCTCGGTCAGCTCGACGGCTCCACGGCGGTCCAGGTGCTGTCGACGCCGTTCGTGCCCGCGGGCATGGCGTCACGGGCGGTGTTCCTCATCACGCCGTTCCTGTTCTCGATCTCCGTCAGCTACGACGCGTTCATCCGCTACCAGGCGGCGCGCACGGCCGCCATCGCGAGGCGGGCGTGCATCCTGGCCGGCGTGCTGACGACGCTGGCGGCCTTCTCGGCGGCCCTCATCGGCGCGGCGGGCCGGCAGGCCTTTCCGGACGTGGCGGCCAACCGCGTGTTGACGCACGTGGTGTCCGCCACGCTGCCGCCGCTCGTGGGGGGCATCGTCGTCTCCTCCCTCCTCGCGGCCGCGATGTCCACGGCCAACGCCCTGCTCATCTCGCTGTCCGGGTGCTTCTCGCGGGACTTCTACAACAAGGTGCTGAACCCCGGGCGCGAGCTCGAGGACCTGCCGCACGCCACGCTGTACGCGCGGCTCGCGGTGGCCGTGGCGCTCGTGCTGGGCGTCGTGATCGCGCTCCGCGCGCGCGGCATCCTGGACACGATCATCATCTTCACCTACCCGTACATGGGGAGCATGCTCGTGCCGCTGCTGGGCGGCCTGTTGTGGAAGGGCGGCACGCGCCAGGGCGCCTTCGCTGCCATGTTCGTCGGCGGCGCCATCGGACTGGCCGCCTTCGCGGCGGGCGTGCCGGGACCCCTGCAGGGGGCGTTCAACATCGACCTGGGCCTGCTCATCGCGTTCGCCGTCTCGGCCGTCGTGTACGCGGCCGTCAGCCTCGCCACGCGCGAGCCGCTGGCGACGTCCTGACGTGGCCTGCCGCGCCCTCGCCCGCCGCCTTGCCGCCCTGCTGCTGGTGTTGGGCCTGGCCACGCCGCTCGGCGCCCGCACCGCAGTGGGCCGGAACGACGGACGGCCGGAGGCGCCGGCCGCGGAGCCGTCCACGGTGCGGTCCCTCGCCCGGACGACGCATCAGGGCACGTTCCGAGGCCGGGCCGTGGTGTACGAGGCGACGGTGGACGAGGTGCGCGTGTCGGCCGGAAGCGGACCGCCAACGGCCACCGTGGTCGTCACGAGCTACGAGGCGGCGGGGGTGCCGGACCGCGTGCGACGCCCGGTGATCTTCGCCTTCAACGGCGGCCCTGGCGCCTCGTCGTCGCCCCTGCACCTGAGCGCGCTCGGGCCTCGGCGGTATGCCATCGACGCCGGTGGCGAGCGCGTCATGGTGGACAACCCGTTCAGTCCCCTGGACGTCGCCGACCTGGTCTTCGTCGACCCCGTGGGCACGGGATTCTCGAGGCCGCTGCCCGAGGCCACCGGCGACCCGTTCTGGACGGTGACCGGCGATGCCGCGTCGGTGGCGCAGGCCATCCAGGCGTGGCTCGAGGCGCACGGCCGCGAGGCCTCCCCCCGCTTTCTCTGCGGCGAGAGCTACGGGACCACGCGGGTGGCCCAGATGGTGGACGCGCACCCCGGGTTGCGCTTCGACGGCGTCCTGCTGCTGTCGGTGACCGGCGGGCCCGTCGATCCCGACGAGGCGCAGGCGATGCTCGTGCCCACGTACGCCGTCACGGCCGCGTTCCACGGGATGGTCGATCCGCGGGGCAGGACGCCGCACGCCATCTTCGACGATGCCGTGGCCTTTGCCCGTGGCCGCTATCTGGCGGCCCTGAAGCTGGGAGCGTCGCGGACGACCGTCGAGACCGCCCGCGTCGCCGACGAGCTGTCCGCCCGCATCGGCCTGCCCGCCGCGATCCTGCGCGATGCCGGACTCGCCGTGGACCGCGACACGTTCATGAAGACCCTCCTGGCGTCGCGCGGCCTTCGGACGGGTCAGCTCGACACGCGCGTGACGGGTCCGCTCGCCGAGTTCGCCCGAAAGACGCCGCCGTACGACGACCCGTCGATGCCGGGCGCCCGGCCCTTCACGCGCCCCACCCCGCACCTCTACTTCACCCGGGAGCTCGGCGTCGCCTCCGAGTCCCCGTACGTGCCGCTGAACCTCGAGGTGAACGGCCGCTGGCACATGGATCGACCGGAGGCCCTGCAGGATCCGCTGGGCCTGGTAGGCGCGGCGATGCGGCGCGAGTCCCGCATGCGGGTCTTCTGGGTGGCGGGCCTGTACGACCTGACGACACCGCTCGCGAGCGGCCGCTACCTGTTGGACCGCGCCGGCATCCCGCCCGCGCGCGTGACCACGCTGGCGGCCCCCACCGGTCACATGCCGTACGACGGCGATGCCGCGTTGCAGCGCTTCACGGGCGCGGTGGCGCGGTTCGTCACCGCGCGATGACCGGCCACGCCGGACATCCCGACTGAAAAGACGAACGGCGGCGGATCGAGTGATCCGCCGCCGCCGTGCCGGTCCCAGGAGAGACGATCAGCGCACGGCCGGCACGCCGTGCGACGCGGTGTCGTTCGAGAACTGGAACTCTGCCAGCGCCTTGATCGCGGGATTGACGGTGGGGGTAAGTACGATGGTCGCCGTGGGCGCGGGACCGCGCTCCAGGTGGGTGCAGTGGAACGTGACGACCGGCTCGCGAAGTGCCTTCAGGTCGTAGATGTACGTGCAGGGCTCGCCGCGCGCCATGCGGTCGTCGTCGTGCTCGATGTAGTACCACCCCATCAGCACCTTGCCGCCCACCAGCACGGGCTCCCGGAAGTTCACCTCCATCAGCTTCACGGGCAGCGGGGTGCCGAGCCCGAGACCGGCTGCCGCGATCGTCGGATCGTTCGTCGTGTCCATGGCGCAGCACGCCATGGCCTGGGCGACCTTCGGCGTCGTGTGGTCCTGGCAGCAGGCCATGGAGGCGGCCTGAGCCGCCGTGCCGTGGTCGCAGCAGGCCATGGGAGCGGCCTGGGCCGCCGTGCCGTGATCGCAACAGGCCATGGGAGCTGCCGCGGATGGAGCGCCATGCGTCTCGTGTCCGCCCGTGCAACACGCCATCGACGCGGCCTGGGCTGGCTGGCTTTTGTGCGCGGCATGGTCCCCGGCAGCCATCTGCCCGTGGGCGTTCACCGCTGTCACCATCAATGCCGCCGTCACGGCGAGACCGAGTGCGAACATCCTCATGGTCGTTCTCCGCAGATGCCGCGATGCACAGCGAAACTCGTGCCGCGGCCTTCGTTGGGGATCTCGCGGAACTCGCCGACGCGCGCTCACGGGCCCGAAACCGCGCCGGTGCCGGGGCCCGGAAGGCGGGGAATTCCGCGCCCGCGCGCGGCGCAGGCGCCCGTCGGCGCGCCGTGACGAACTGAGACACGGTCTCAGGCTTCGGGACGACGGCGCCCGTCGTGTATCGTGCGGCCCGATGTCTGCTGCCCGACGCTCCTTCCTCCTGGCCGTGGCCACCGCGGTGTACGCCGGTGCGCTGACGGCGCGCCTGCTGGCCGCCCAGGACCCCACGACCCCGCCCACCTCGCTCGCCAAGGCCCTGCCGCCCGGCGCGACCGGCGAGCAGATCTTCCAGCGGGCCTGCGCCACCTGCCACGGGCTGGACGGACGGGGCTCGCCCGAGAGCGTGGTCGGCTTCCATCTGCCGCTGCCGGACGGGCACGACTTCCCGGACTTCACGGACTGCCCGACCAACACCGTGGAGCCGATGGCCGACTGGGTGGCCGTCGCGCACAGCGGCGGTCCGGTCCGCGGCCTCGATCGGCACATGCCCGCGTTCGGCGACGCGCTCTCCGCGGACCAGCTGGAGGCGGCCATCCGCTACCTGTGGCACTTCTGCGCCGACTCGGCCTGGCCCCGGGGCGACCTGAACCTGCCGCGCGCCTTCTTCACCGAGAAGGCGTTTCCCGAGAACGAAACGGTCTGGACCGCGGGCGTCACCGGCTCGGGAGCCAAGGCCATCGAGAACGAGCTCGTCTACGAGCACCGCATCGGCGCGCGCGGCCAGTACGAGGTGATGGTGCCGTTCGGGGCCGCGCAGGGGGATTCGGGCGGCGGCTGGAACCGGGGAATCGGCGACGTGGAGGTCGCGGTGAGGCGCACGTTCTACGCGAGCGTGGACCACGGCAGCATCTTCGCGGCCGGCACGGCGGTCACGCTGCCGACGGGGAAGGAATCGCTCGGCCTCGGCAACGGCTACACCATCGTCGAGCCTTTCGCCATGTGGGGACAGATTCTGGGGCAGAACGGGTTCCTCCAGCTCCACACGGGCTACGAGGTGCCCACCGATCACCATCGCGGGACCAACGAGGGCTTCGTGCGGACGGCCCTCGGGTACACGTTTGCCGGGGATGGCGGCCGGGGCCGCGCCTGGTCGCCCATGGCGGAGGTGCTGGCGGCCAAGCCGAAGGGCGGGGACGTGGAGTGGGACGTCGTGCCGCAGATGCAGGTCTCGCTCAGCAAGCTGCAGCACATCCTGCTGAGCGTCGGCGTGCGGGTGCCGCTCAACGAGCGCCAGGATCGCAAGCCGCAGTTCCTCACCTATTTCCTCTGGGACTGGTTCGACGGCGGACTGACCCAGTTCTGGAAGTAGCGCCATGCGTCATCCGCTGCGCCTCCGCACCCTGCTGCCCGCGGTCTCGGCCGCATGGCTCTGCTCGCTCTTCCTCGCGGCGCCGCGCGCCAGCGAACAGACGGCCGCCGCGCGCGGCCACGCCGCCCTGGACACGTCGCTCTTCACGCACTCCGAGAACTGCGTGGCCTGCCACAACAACCTCGTGACGCCCTCGGGCGAGGATGTGTCGATCGGTGCGTCCTGGCGCTCCACGATGATGGCCAACTCGGCGCGGGACCCCTACTGGCAGGCGAGCGTCCGGCGAGAGACGATCGACCACCCCACGCGCTCCACCGACATCCAGAACGAGTGCGGCGCCTGTCACATGCCGATGTCCCAGCGGATCTCGGCCGCGGCCGGCGGCACGCCGAACCCGGTGTTCGACCACCTGCCGATCGTCAACGGCGACGGGTCCGAGCTGCACCGCCTGGCGGCCGACAGCATCTCGTGTTCGCTCTGCCACCAGATCGCGTCCGATCGGCTCGGCACGCCCGAGAGCTACAACTCGCAGTTCGTGGTGAAGCCCATCCCGCCGGGCGCCTCGCGCATCATCTACGGGCCGTACCAGGTGGACGCGGGCCGCAAGACGATCATGCGGAGCGTGACCGGATACGAACAGGCGGAGGGCCCGCACATCCGGGAGTCCACCTTCTGCGCCTCGTGCCACACGCTCATCACCGAGGCGTTCGGACCCGGCGGCGAGGTGATCGGCCGCCTGCCCGAGCAGATGAACTACCAGGAGTGGGAGCACAGCGCCTTCCCTTCGGAGCAGCGAAGCTGCCAGTCGTGTCACATGCCGGCGGTGTCCGGACCGGTACGGATCGCCTCGGTCCTGGGCGACGAACGCGACACGCTCAACCGGCACGTGTTCGTGGGCGGCAACGCCTTCATGCTTCACGTGTTCAACCGCTACCGCTCGGAACTCGGCGTCGAGGCGCTGCCCGGGGAGCTCGACGCCACGGCCGGTGCCACGATGCGGCAGCTCGAACACGACACGGCGACCCTGGCCGTCTCGGCACCCGAGCGGGCGGGGGAGACGCTGGCGTTCGACGTGGACGTCAGGAACGCCACGGGCCACAAATTCCCGACAGGCTACCCGGCCCGCCGTACCTGGCTGCACGTCGCCGTGCGCGACGCCGCGGGTCGAACGGTGTTCGAGTCCGGGGCGGTGGAGGCGTCGGGCGCCATCGCCGGCAACGACGCGGACATCGACCCGCTGCGGTTCGAGCCGCACTACCAGACCATCCGCCGGCCAGACGAGGTGCAGATCTACGAGCCCATCCTGGGCGACACCAAGGGCGTTCCGACGACGGGCCTCGTCACGGCGACGCAGTACCTGAAGGACAACCGCCTGCTGCCCCGGGGCTTCGACAAGGCCACGGCGGACCCCGACATCGCCGTCCACGGCGAGGCGCTGCGCGATCCCGACTTCGGCGCCTCGGGCGACCGCGTCCGATACGAGGTGCCCGTCGGCGCGGGCGCCGGCCCCTTCACCGTGGACGTGGAGCTGCGCTATCAGTCCGTCGGCTACCGCTGGGCGCACAACCTGGAGCGATACGACGCGGCCGAGCCGAAGCGGTTCGTCAGTTACTACACGGCGATGTCGGCGCAGTCGTCGGTGGTGGTGACGACGGCGTCGGCCAGGACGCCGTAGCCGAGGGCGGACACCACGAGGAGGGCCGCAGAGGTGGGCGCTGCGCCGCTCACCCCCCGGCGTGCAGTTCGGGCTCGGTCATGCCCTCGGGCGGCGGCGGCGCTTCGCCCTCCAGGTTGAGCCGGCGCCGGGCGTCGAAGGAGCGTGCGCGTGCCGGCACGACCGGCGCGAACTTCCCGAGCCCGATCGGTCCGGGCATGTCGTCGTAGACGGCCTCGATGCCGCCGCGCATGCAGTACGTCTCGTGCCAGAAGCCGGTGCCGCCCGAATCCCGCAGGAATTTCTTCCACCACTCGCGATGCGGCGCCGAGCGCGTCCAGGCCTCCATCGACGCGTAGTCGCGCCAATACCAGCGCATCCCGACGTGCAGCGGGAAGAAGCCGAAGACCAGGTTCTGCTCCCAGTGGAGCAGGCCGTCGGGCCCCGCCTCGCCCGCCGCGTCGATCTGGGGCCCCAGGCCCAGAAGGCTCTTCAGCCCACGCCAGGCGTTGACCCGCATGCCGAGGTAGATGACGACCAGATCGGGGTATGCGCTCAGGTCGACGGTCTGGCGTTGGACCGTGCTCTTCATGCCGTGCCTCCTTGCCGGGGACGAGGTTCGTAGAGCATACCCGCGGAGGTTCCGAGCAGGTGACGGCCGCGCGCTCAGCGCTCCTGAAGGGATCGGAGGAGCCTGGAGATGTCGGCGGCGAACGCCGCCCGGGCGGCGGCATCCAGGTACATCATGTGGCCGCCCTCGTAGCAGGCCGTGGTGTAGGCCTCTCGAAGCGGCGACTCGAGGCGCCGCACCGTCTCGGCGATCTGCAGGCACTGGCCGGCATCGTAGCGTCCCGTGGCGACGTGGACGCGCAGCCTCGGGTTCGGTGCGAACGCGCGGCGGATCCATGGTTCCGACACCCCGGGCGGCCCGCCGCCCACGCGGACGGCCTCGGCAATCGCGGCCTCGCGCTCGGAGGCGGACGTGCCGGGGGCGAAGTAGTCCCAGCGCTCGTTGACGCTGACCTCACCACGGCCGCGCAGAGCACCACCGCCGCGCCGAGCACCCGCGTCCGCCCCGCGAACAATCCGCCGGACGTCATGTCTCGATCGCCATCATCGGCGGCGCGCCGGCGTCAGCCCTCGCGGATCTCGGGTTCGACCAGTTGCTGGAGCAGCTCGAGCGACTCCCGCCAGCCCAGATAGCAGGCGTCCAGGGGGATGGGCTCCGGAATGCCGGCCTGGACGACGTGCAGAGAGGTCCCGACCACCGACGGCTCCACGGAGATGGTGGTCTCCATCTCGCCGGGCAGGTTCGGGTCGTCGAACGTGTCGGTGTGGCGGATCCGGCTGTTGGGGACCAGCTCCACGAACGTCCCGCCGAACGAGTGCCGGTGGCCGGTCGTGAAGTTCGTGAACGACATCCGGTAGGTGCCACCCACCGTCGCTTCCAGGTGGTGGACCTTGCAGGTGAACCCATGCGGCGGCAGCCATTTCGCCAGGGCCTCGGGATCGAGGAAGGCGCGATAGACGCGGTCGGGCGGGGCCTTCAGGATGCGGTGCAGACGGACGCTTCTCTCGGACGTGGCAGTCATCCCCGCATTCTTCTTCAGGCGGCCCGGATCAGTCGAGCCGGAGACAGCGTCACGTCGCGCTGATCCGCGCCTCGAGAATCGACTGGTCCGCGCGGGTGTCGATCGCGCGCAGCAGGTCCAGGTCGGCCTGTTCCAGCAGGGACGCGTACTCCTCGAGCGTGCGCTCCCGGCCTCCCGTGAGCACCAGCATCGTGATGTCCACGTGGGTGACGGCGGCTGGCGCGTTCCCCGTCGGCATCAGGCGCTCCACGACGAGGAGCCTGGCGGCCCCGGTCATCGCGGTCCGGCACCGTCGAAGGATCGCCACGGCCTGCTCGTCGTTCCAGTCGTGCAGGACGTCCTTCAGGAGATAGACATCGGCGCCCGGCGGCACGAACCGGGTGAAGTCGCCCTCGACGAGCACGCATCGTGGTGCGGTCAGCCCGCGGGCGCGCGCACCTTCGAGGGCCGCTGCCCGGTCCAGCAGGCTGACGCGCAGGTGCGGCCACCTCGCCAGCAGCGCGCCGACGAGCGCGCCGCCGCCGCCGCCGACATCGGTGACGGCGTCCACCTGGCCGAACGGGTACGCGGCGACGATGGCCTCGGCCTCCCCCTCGGTCATGGCGGCCATGTTGGCGTCGAAGACCGCCGCGGCGTCCGGCCGGCGCTCGAGAAAGGCGAAGAAGGGCTCACCGTGCAGCCGGTCGAAGGCGGCCTCGCCCGTCCGGACGGCGTCGAGCAGCCGGCCGAACGAGTCCCACCACCACGGCTGTCCGTACGAGAGCGCCATGGGGCGCAGCGAGCCCGGCACGTCGTCGCGCAGCACGTCCGCCAGCGGCGTGGACGCGAACCATCCCGGCGAGGTCTCGAGGAAGACGCCGTGCGAGGCCAGGGCGCGGAGCATCCGGTGGAGCGCCCCAGGATGCGCGCCCACCTCGCGGGCCAGCGCTTCCACGTCCTTCGGGCCGCGCGCGAGCGCGTCGGCGACCCCGAGCGCCGCCGCCGTGAACAGGAGCTGCGTGACGCGGAAGCCGCCCAGCAGGCGGGCCATCTCGTCGGCCGGCCGGAGGCTGCCCGTCAGGGAATCGTCCACCACGCCGATGCCTCCGCTAGAACATGCCGTTGGCGTGCCGCGCGTCCGCCGGGACGACCTGCAGGACGTCCCAGTGCTCGACGATCCGTCCCTCGTCGTCGAAGCGGAAGATGTCGATGCCGGCCCAGTCCCGGCTGGCATCGGTGGGCCACACCTGGTGGCAGTGCAGCACGACGAAGTCGCCCTCGGCGATCGTGCGCTTGAAGGACACGTGCTTGCCCGGGTACTCGCGGGCCATGCGCTCGAAGTACTCGATGAAGGCTTCCTTGCCGTCCGCCACGTGCGGGTTGTGCTGCGTGTAGGTGGCGCCGGCGTACTGCTCGAGGGCCGCGCGCGGCCGGCACTGGTTGAACATCAGGTCGTAGAACGCCATGGCGTTCTGGCGGTTGCGGTCCTGCGTCTCGAACATCGGCGTGCCTCTCCGCCATGAGTGTTTCACGACGCGCCGCCCGCCGGCTCAGCGAGGCCCCACGGCGTCGGCCCCCGGTGGCCGCGCGCCGTGCCACACTACCCGCCATGCGCATCAACAGGCGGCAGGCACTGACCGGACTGGCCGGGGCGGTCGGGACCGTGGCCCTCGGGGAGCGGGGCGTGACCGCCGTGGCGGCGTCGCAGGGCCCGCCGTCGGCCTTTCCGCGGAAGGCCGACTTCGACGTCGCGGACGGGATCACCTACATCAACGGCGCCTTCACTCACCCCATGCCCCGGGTGGCTGCCGACGCCTGCCGGGCGGCCGTCGGACGGCGCAGCACCGTGGGCGGGCCGTTCGTGCCCACGCCGCCGGTGGGCAAGGCGTTCGCCGAGCTCGTCAACGCCTCGCCGGACGAGGTCGGTCTCATCCCGAACACGAGCACGGGCGAGAACTTCGTGGTGGAGGCGCTGGACCTGAAGCCCGGCAGGGACAACGTCGTCACCGACGCCCTGCACTTCGAGGGCGCCCTGGTCCACCTGATGGAGCGGAAGAAGCAGGGCCTCGACGTCCGCGTCGTGATGCCCCGCGACGGCCGCATCCACATGGCCGACCTCGAACGCGTCATCGACCGGAACACGAAGCTGGTCGAGGTGTCGTTCGTCGCGATGTACAACGGCTTCCAGCACGACCTGAAGGCCGTGAGCGACCTCGCGCACGCGCACGGGGCCTACGTCTACGCCGACATCATCCAGGGCGTGGGGGCGGTGCCGTTCGACGTGAAAGCGACGGGCGTGGACTTCGCCGCCACGTCCACCTACAAGTGGCTGATGGGCGACTTCGGCCTTGGCTTCATGTACGTCAAGGGCTCGCTGCTCGACACGGTCGTGACGCGCCCGCATGTCAGCTACGAATCGGCGCCGGACCTCGAGTTCCACTGGTCGCCCACCGACCCGGCCTCGCCGCAGGCGATCAGCTACTCGCTCGGCAGGACCGCCGGCACGTTCCTGAGGCTGGGCACCGTGGCGAGCAGCGTGGCGGCGGCCCTCTCCGAGTCGATCCCCTACATCCAGCGTCTGGGCGTCGCCAACATCGAGGCCCACCGCATCCCGCTCCTGAGGAAGCTGCAGGCCGAGATGCCGCGCCTGGGCTTCACGCCGCAGACGCCGCCAGAGAGCAGGTCGCCCATCGTCACCTTCGCGCACGACGACATGGATGGCATCGCGAAGAAGCTGGCGCGGGCCAAGGTGGACGTGCGCCTGGCGAAGTACTGGATGCGCATCGCGCCGTCGGTCTACAACGACATGGCCGACATCGATCGCCTGCTCGATGCCCTGTCGTAGGCCCGCTCGTCAGTCGAGTTGGCGGCGTGTTCGGCCGGCGAGCGACTATGAGTCGTCGTCGCTCGGGGATCCGACACGTGCACCGGGAGTGCGGGCGACACGCACGACAGGGGAGAGGGGACCCCAGAAGTGCTTTGGACGGCAGGACGAGTCGCCGGAAGGTGCACGTGACCGACGCGACTCATCGGAGCCGACGGCTGAACACGCCGCCAACTCGACTGGAACCCTGGGCTAGCGGCCCAGATCCGCCTTCAGCTTCCAGTTCACGCGCATCGCCGGCGGGCGATTCAGGCGGATGGCGCCGGGCTCGGGGCAGACGTCCACGCAGCTGCCTTCGTACCAGCACTCGCCCGGATAGAGCACGTGCGGCGGGCTGCCCTTGTCGTCGTTCGGCAGGAAGAGGTCCACGGGACAGACGTGCAGGCACAGGTTGCAGCCCGTGCACAGCTCCGGGACGATCGTGATCGGATCCACGATCGCCTGGTCGGCGACGGCGAAGACCTTCCGGCTCATCGGGCCGCCTCCTCGCGGATGTAGTCGGCGTTGTTGGCCTCGTAGCTCGCGGTGACGTCGCCGTAGTAGTCGATGGGCAGCGACCCCACCTGCACGCCGGCGGCGTCCCGCTGCACCGTCACGAAGCGGTGCCACTCGGGCGGATCCAGATCGGGATAGTCCAGCCGCTGGAACTGCAGCTCCTTCGAGCTGGCCTTCCGGGCCAGGCACGACTGGATGACGAGCTCGGCGTTGGTCAGGACGTTCAGCGTCTCCTGGGCGCGCAGGAGATCGTGCGGGTTCTTCGCCACGAGGCGCCGGGCCTCGTTCGCCCAGAGCTCGTCGAGGCCCCGGAGCCCTTCGTGCAGCAGATCGTCGCTCTTCACGGCGCCGCAGTAGTTCTGCATCACGCGCGTGATGGCCTCGGCCAGCGCCTGCCAGCTGATGCCCGTCGTCCGCGTGAGCGGCTCGTACAGCCGGGCGCGCTCGGCCTCCACCTGCGGCTCGTGGAGGACCACCTCGCCGTACGCGGCCGCGAATGCGGCGGCATGGCGGCCCGCGTAGTGGCCGGTCGCGGCTGCGTGACCGACGCAGTCGGAGGCGAACAGCACGTCGCCCGCCGCGAAGAGGCCTGTAAGGTTCGTCATCAGCCGCCAGTCGTTGACCATCCCGCCAGGAATCCCGAAGAACTGGCGCTCCTGCGGCAGGAACTGACCCGAGCGCCACCCGTCGCCGTAGCTCTGGAGCACGTGCCGGCCCGGGTCGAATCCCTTGGCGTTGTATTCGCCGTAGACGGGCGTGCGCGTCTTGCCCTCGTTGCCGACCATCATCCCCCAGATGACCTTGCGCTCCATCTCGGGCATCGCCGTGAGGTCCGCGTAGAAGGGCAGCTTGTAGCCCTGCTTCACGGCCTCCTCGACGGGCATCGTCTCGGGCCCCTGGAACTCGTAGAAGGGGAAGTCCGGCTCACCGCCGCCCTTCATGTAGAACTTCTGGCCGGGGGAGGGCCGATAGCGCTCGTCCACCGTCGTCAGCTCGCGGCCGTCGCGGTCGAGCCAGGGAATGGTCCGGCCCGTGGCGTCCACCATCGTGCAGGCGTACCACGTGTTGTGGTTGTTGCCGGTGGAGTAGGGCGGAAAGCTCCTGAGGCCCGACCACTCGCCGCGCAGCGACTTCTCGAGCATGGTGAACTGTCCGCCCACCCGCCACGCCATCGCGTGGCCGTCGCCCGTGCACTGCGGCGGACGGAACTCCGAGATGCCGGTGGCGCCCGGTGCGAAGAGCCACAGACGCGTCGGCCGCGACATGCAGAACACGACGGCTTTCGCCCGGCACACCGTGAGCTTCCCGGTCCGGCCGTTCAGGGCGACCGCGCCCACGACGCGGGCGCCCATGCGCCCGCCCTCGGTGAGGAGGCCCGCGCCCATCGTGCGGTCCACGACCCTGGCCTTCAGGATCTTGGCGCCCCGGTACATCGCGCGCTTGAAGGTCGTGCCCCACACGCGCAGCGTGAAGCGGTTCACGTAGTCGTACGCGAACATCAGCTTCGTGGCGTCGTCACGGAAATCGGCGCCCTTGAAGTCGTCGTCCGTGTCACGGATCTTGGCGCCGTACTTCTCGAGGTCGAGCAGCCGGTCCCACCCCTCGCGGGCCTCGATGTAGTGCGAGATGCCGTTGTTGTAGCCGTGGTGCATCCGCACCATCGCGTCGGCCAGCTCTTCGGGAGTGACGCGCGAGCAGGGATTCGTGGCGGCCATCTCCCAGTGGTCGCAGCCCGACCCCATGGCGCCGCTCGTCATCGTCGCCGCCTTCTCCCAGAGGATGACGCGCGCGCCCCGGCTGGCCGCCCCCATGGCCGCGAAGCACCCGGACGCGCCTCCGCCGATCACGAGCACGTCGGCGTCCTGCCGTTCGACCTTCTGGTACTCGACGGGATACGGCCAGGGAAGGGGCCCCGGCAGCGCGGCGATGGACATCGGTGGCTCATTCTATGATGGCCCCCGATGCTCCCCCTGCCGTCCTCCACCACGGCCGTCGTGGACGCGCTGGAGCGCGCGCCCGAGGTCGTCGTCCCGCTGGTCCGCGAAGCCGCGCCGGATGTCCTGACGCGACGGCCCGCGGCCGGCCGCTGGTCGATCCACGAGCACGCCTGCCACCTGGCGCACGTCCACGGCCTGTTCTTCGACCGGCTCGACGCCATGCTCGCATCGCCCGAGCCCGCCTTCACGCCGTATCTCCCCGGCGACGCCGACCCGGACGACCTGCTGTTGCGCATGGACCTGGCCGGATCGCTCGACCGTTTCGTGAGCGACAGGGCCCGCCTGGTCGCGCGGCTTCGGACGTTGTCCCCGTCGGACTGGGCGCGGCCCGCCCGTCATCCCGAGTACGCCCGCTACTCGGTCTTCATCCTGTTCCGGCACGCGGCGCTCCACGACTTCCTGCACGCGTACCGCATCGAGGAGCTCGTGCTCCGGCCCGACTGGAGCGCCTGATGCCCGCCCCGGCCGGCGCCGGGCGGGCGGCGTACGTTCTTCACGGAGGTTGCGATGTCGATTGAGTCGTCGGACGACTGGGAGGGGCTGCGGGAGGTGGCGCGCGTCACCCGGCTGGTGCTCGACACGCTCGAGGCGCACCTGCGGCCCGGCGTCACGACCGGCGCGCTCGACCGGATCGCCGCCGGCGTCCTGAAGGCCGAGGGCGCGCGGTCGGCCCCCGCGATCGAGTACGGCTTCCCGGGCACGGTGCTCATCAGCCTGAACGACGAGATCGTGCACGGGGTGCCAGGGCCCCGGGCGATCCGGTCCGGCGACCTGGTGAAGCTGGACGTCACGCTCGAGAAGGACGGCTACGTGGCCGACGCGGCCAGGAGCGTCATCGCCGGCGACGGCGGCGACGAGGCCCGGCGGCTCGTGGCGTGCGCGCGCGCGGCGTTCGAGGCGGGCCTGGGCGTCGTGCGGGCCGGGACGAAGGTGAACGCCATCGGCCGCGCCGTGGACCGCGAGGTGCGCCGCTACGGCTTCGCCGGCGTGCGGGGGCTCACGGGCCACGGTGTGGGACGCAGGATCCACGAAGAGCCGACGGTGCCGAACCAGTTCGACCCCTGGCAGGCCGACGTCCTCGCCGACGGCATGGTGATCACGATCGAGCCGATGGTCAGCGCCGGTTCTCCCACGCCGGTGCCCGGGGGCGATGGCTGGACGATGCGGACCGCCGACGGCAGCCTCTCGTCCCACTTCGAGCACACCCTGGTCGTCACGCGCGGCGCCCCGGTGGTCCTGACGGCGGCGTGACGGTGGACGGCGACGGCACGCACGTCACGTTCGTGCCTGGCGCCGCCGGGCTGGCGTCGTTCTGGGCGCCGGTGTCGGAAGGCCTGCCTGCGGCCTGGGGCCGGACGTTCGTCGACCTGCCGGGACTCGGCGGCGCGCCGGCCGTGCCCGCCGTCGCGTCCTACGACGACCTGGTCAACCACGTCGCCGGCCTGCTGCCTCCGCGCACCGTGCTCGTGGGGCAGTCCATGGGCGGGTACGTCGCGCTCGCCGCCGCCCTCGCCTGCCCAGAGCGCGTCTCCCACCTGGTCCTGACGGTCGCCGCCGGCGGCGTGGACGTGCACGCGCTCGGTGCCGCGGACTGGCGCGGCGACTACCGGGCGTCGTATCCCGGCGCCTCGCCCTGGGCGACCGACGCCGTGCCAGACCTGTCGGCCCGGCTGCCGGCGCTCGACGTCCCGACGCTGCTCGTCTGGGCGACGCGGGACCTGATCAGCCCGCTGGCGGTGGCCGAGCGGCTGCGGGAGCGCCTGCCGCGCGCCACCCTGGTGACGTTCGACACCGACGACCACTGGGTGGCCCGCCTCCACGCGCCCGACGTGGCGGCCGCGATCGCGCGCTTCGTCACCGGCGCGATCTGAACTGGGCGATCCGCGGCCGGCCTCGCGCGGCCGCGCCGGGCGGCGCCGGCTACTCCGTGCGCAGCGCCTGGGCGACGTCCACCCGGGCGGCCCGCGCCGCCGGAATGAACGACGCCGCCACGGCCGCCAGCGCGAGCACGATCGCGGCCCCGATCGTGGCCCAGATGCCGGGCGTCCGCACCTCGCCGATGAAGCTGCCGGCCACACGCGTGAGCAGCAGGCCACCGACGATGCCGAGCACGATGCCGCCCGCGGCGATGACGGCGCCCTCGTTCAGGACGCCGGTCAGGAGCTGGCGCGGCGCCGACCCGATGGCCAGCCGGACGCCGAACTCACGGGTCCGGGCGCTGACCGAGAAGGCCAGCACGCCGGCCACGCCGACGAGCGCGATGAGCAGGGCCACGCCCGCGAAGCCGCCGAACACGAACGTGTTCAGCCTGGTCGGCGAGAGCACCTCGGACCGGATGTCGTTGAGCGTGGCCGCGCGCTCCACGGGCTGATCCGCGGACAGGTCGCGCACGATCTTCGTGATGGGCCCGACCAGCGTGTACGGATCCACGGCCGCGTGCACGAACAGGCGCCCGAAGTGCATCTCCTGCTCGAACGGGTGATACACGGTCATCGTCGGTTCGGGGACGATGTTCTCGTCGTCCACGTCGGCCACCACGCCCACGATCCGCCGGCCGTCGTTGCTCACGCCGATGAACTTTGTCACCGGGTCGGTCCACAGCAGGTGGCGGTTGAGCGCGTCCTGTCCCGGGAACATCCGGCGCGCCAGGCTTTCGCTGACGATGACGACCTTCTCGGCTCCGTCGCGGTCGTCCATCGTGAAGTCGCGGCCGGCCACGAGAGAGACGCCCAGCGATTCGAAGAAGCCCGGCGACACCGTGCGGAACTTCGCGCGCGGGTCTTCTTCGCCGTTGGCCTTCCGGTAGCCCTCAACCGTGAACTGCGCGGCGAAGAAGCCCGGATCGCGCCACGGCACGACGGTGCCGATCGAGACGCGCTCCACGCCGGGCAGCTCGCTCGTCCTGCGAATCACCTCGCGGTAGAAGTCGTTCAGGTCGGCCTTCTTGCGGTCGAAGGACACGATCGGCACGTTCACGGCCAGGACGTTGCCGCCCTTGATGCCGGTCTGCGCGCGCTGCAGTGACACGAGCGTGGTCAGCAGCATGGCGGCCCCGGCCAGCAGGACGAAGGAGGCCGCGATCTGGGCCACCGCGAAGAGCTTCAGGCGACGGTTGGTGCCCGGCGTGATGCGGACGCTCCCGCCGGCCAGGCTCGGCCCGTTCACCGCGTCGGCCGACGGCAGGCGCGGCACGTAGGCGAGGAGCACGGCCGCCAGGACGGCGAGGCCCGCGCCCACCCAGAGCAGCGTCGCGTCCACGGTGACGTCCAGCGCCCGCACCGAGAAGCGCGCGGCGTAGCGCGAAAGGACGGCCACCATCGGCCGCGCCACCGCCACGGCCAGGGCCGCGCCCGCCACGGAGAGCACGAGACTCTCGGCGAGCAGCGTGCGCCGCAGCGCCCCGGTGCCGGCGCCCAGCGCGGCGCGGACGGCCAGCTCGCCCTCGCGGCGGACGGAGCGGGCCAGGATCAGGTTGGCGACGTTGGAGCACGCCACGATGAAGACGAGCGCGGACGCCGCCAGCAGGACCAGCAGGATCGTGCGCGCGGGCGAGATGATCTGCTCCTTGAGCAGGACCGCGTCGATGCGGAAGTCCGCGCTGGCGGGGTAGTCCTCCGCGTGCTCGGTCTTGATGGCGCCCTGCGCGGCGACGAGCTCGGCGCGTGCGGTCTCCACCGTCGCGTCAGGCGCCAGGCGGCCGAAGAGCTCCGTCATGCGGTGCACGCGGCCGTCCACCATCGTGGCATCGAGGTGGTGCGGGCTCGTCACCACGTTGGCGATGATCTCCGTCTCCTGTGGATACGGCACCGCGGGCTCCAGGACGCCCACGATGGTGGCCGTCCGGTCGCTGAGGCGGATGGTCCTGCCGACGACCGAGGGATCGGCGTTGAAGGCCGTCGTCCAGAACCGGTTCGTGAGCACGGCGGCGCCCTCGGCCGAGGGGCCGTCATCGGACGGGCCGAGCAGCCGGCCCACCACGGGCCTGAGCCCCATGACGTCGAAGTACGACCCGCCGACCACCCCGGCCTTCACGACGCGGGGCTCGCCCATTCCGACCATCGTGAACTCGATGACCGAGAAGTCGCCGAAGGCCGAAATCGAGGTGACCCGCTCCCGGAGGTCCCGCAGTTCGGGGACCGAGAAGTTCGCGTTCTCGATGCCGATGCCCCGGGCCGACTGGCGGATGTAGACCAGCCGCTCGGCGTCGCGGTTGACGAGCGGACGCAGCAGCACGCCCCGGACCACGCTGAAGATGGCGGCATTCGCGCCGATGCCGAGCGCCAGGGTGATGACCACGGTCGCGGCCAGGCCCTTGGCCCGGATGAGCGATCGCACGGCGAAGCGGAGGTCGGAAAGGAAGCTCATGACTGGTCGTCGAATGGGAACGGCCGGAATCGACAGGGAAAGGGCGAGTCTAGTCCAAAAGAAACGGGACGGGACGCGGCGTGCCCGCCGCGTCCCGTCCCAGTGTTCGTCCCTGTGCTTCAGTCTGCCTACGGAATGACCACCGTCTGGGTCGGCGTGGCCGGGCTGGTCCCGCAGGCGTTCACGGCGGCCACGCTGAAGGTGTAGCTGCCGGGAGGCACGGGCGCGGTGATACCGCGCGTCGGCAGCGGCACCGACACGTTGATCGCGCCCGAGACGTTGAGTTGGAAATGGGTCGGCGCGTTGCCGGCGGCGGGCGGGTCCCACAACAGGTGGAGCACGTTGCCCGTCTTGTAGGCCAGGAAGTTCTGGGGTGCCTGCGGCGCCGCGCACGTGTTGGGGAAGCTCAAGCTGACGGCATTCGACGAGGGGCTGACGCCGCCCGCGTTCGCGGCCCGCACCGAGAAGGTGTAGGCGCCGGCCGGGATGCTGGGGAACGCGAACGACTCCACGTTGCCGAGGTTGATCGACCCGGACAGCGTGCCGCTCACGTCGAGGATCACGTTCTGCGGAGCACCGCCGGCAAACGTGTTCCTCCATGCGAGCGCCACGGCCTGGCCGTTCGCCATCCCGGTGAGGCTCGCCGGCGCCGACGGCGCGACCGGAACGTTGACGTGGATCCTGATCTCGTTGGAGGCCGCGCTGATCGCACCGTTCGAGACGGTCTTCATCCGCACGTAGAACGAGCCGGTCGGAACGTTCAGCACGAAGATCGGCGTCGTGCTGCCCGTCGGGATCGTCGCCAGCGGCACGCCCGGTTGAACGCCGCCCTCGAGCAGATAGCCCGTGGGCGGCAGCCCGGAGGCCGGAGGCGTCCACCGCACCGTCACGGTGTTGCCGGTGATGTTCGACGCGTAGACCGCGACGGGCGGCTGCACGATGGGCGTCGACGTCACCTGGATCGTCACGGTGGCCACGTTTCCAGGGCCTGCCGCGTTCGTTGCGCGATAGGTGAAGGTCGCGGTGCCCACGAACCCCGCCGGGGGCGTGTAGGTGAACCCGCCGTTCGGGTTCAACGCCAGCACGCCGGCGCTGACGCCGGTCACCACCGCGGCGGTCGCTCCGGCTACGTTCAGGTCGTTGCCCATCACGCCAGGTGCGGCGGTCACGAGCGGCGTGTCCTTCGGGGTGGTGTAGAGCGGATCATCGACGCTGACGGGCGGCGGTGGCGGCGAGGTGGCGCCGATCACCTTGAGGGTGTAGTCACCGGTCGCGTCGCGCAGTGTGTCGGCGGTTCCGACGATCACCGTGTAGAGCCCCGAAAGCGGAGCGGTCCTCACCAACTGTGCGGAAGTGTTGCCGCTGGCACTGCCCAGCTGCACGCCGTTCGGATCGAACATCCGAATCCAGGGCCAGAAGCCGGGATCGGGTACCCCGGGGCCGACCGGCACTTCGCTGGCGGTCAGCGTCAGCGTGTTCCCCTGGGGAGCGTAGAACGTCCACAAGTCGAGATCGCCGAGCGCAATCCGCCCAGGATGCGCGACGTTGTTCGTCATCGCTCCACCGTCGTCTCCCGTCGGAACGGTGAACGGCCCTGGAATCTTTGCCAGCCGCAGCAAGTAGTCTCCTTGCGCGTCACGCAACGTGTCCGCTGTGCCGACGACCACCGTGAAGGTTCCACTGATGGTCGCGCGGGCCGATATCTGAGCGACCAGGGGGCCACTGGCGGACAGGAGGCCACCGTTGGGTCCATACAGACGGATCCAGGGCCAGAAGCCGGGATCCGGCATCGTTGGAGGCACCGGGATCTCGCCGATGCTCAGTTCGATGGCGTCGTTCTGGTTGGCCGTGAACGTCCACATGTCCAGATCGCCGATGCCGATGTGGCCCTGATGGGCCTCGCCGTTGAAGAGTTGGCCGCCCTCGTCCCCCGGCGGCACCGTGAAGTTACCTGGGGCCTTCGCAAGGCGCAGCAGGTAGTCGCCGGTGGCGTCGCGGAGCGTGTCCGCAGTGCCGACGATCACGGTATAGGTGCCCGTGAGCGTGGCGCGAGCCGAAATCTGACCGACCAGAGTGCCGCTGCCGGAGAGGACGCCGCCTCCCGGGCCATACAGCCGGATCCAGGGCCAGAAGCCCGGGTCTGGACTCGTTGGAGGCACCGGCACTTCACCGATGCTCAGCTCGATGTAGTCGTCCTTGTTGGCCGTGAAGGTCCAGATGTCCAGGTCGCCGATGTCGATGTGGCCGGGATGATTTTCGCCGTTCCCGAGCGACCCGCCCTGATCTCCCGTCGGGATCGTGAAGTTGCCCGGAATCGTGAAGAGACGCAGCCGGTAGTCGCCCTGCGCGTCTCTCAGTGTGTCGGCCGTGCCGACGACGACCGTGTAGGTGCCATCGAGCGGAGCGGTTGTCGAGATCTGGGCAACGAGGGTGCCGCTGGCCGAGCCGATCTGAACACCGTTTGGATCGTACAGGCGGATCCACGGCCAGAAGCCGGGATCTGGACCGCTCGTGGGGAGCACTTCGCCCGCGCTCAGCAGGATTGCCGCGTTCTGGGTGGCCGAGAACGACCACATGTCGAGGTCACCCACGGCGATGTGGCCGGCCTGGTTCAGGCCGGCCCCGAGGGGCCCCCCGTCGTCCCCACTGGAGACCCCGAACGGGCCAGGAATATTCGCCAGCGTCAGCGTGTAATCGCCCAGCGCGTCGTGAAGGGTGTCGTTGGAGGCAACCCACACCTGATAGGTGCCAGTGAGCGGCGCGCTGACGGAGATCTGGGCGACGAGGTTGCCAGAGCTCGAGGAGATCTGCGCTCCGTTCGGATTGATCAAACGGATCCACGGCCAGAACCCTGAATCGGGCGTCCGGACGCGTTCACCGATACTCAAGTTGATTGCCTGGCCCTGGTTGGCGGCGAAGGTCCAGACCTGTACCTCGCCCGCGAACGTGATCGTTCCGGTGTGGTTCTCGCCGTTGGCCAGGACACCCTGCGCCCTTGCCGCTGCCGGTATCCCCGCCATCACCATCGCCGCCAGTACCAGACCAATGGCTCTCGTTCGCATGATGAAACTCCAGGCCAACAACGAACTTCCCGCCGCGTCAGACAACCCGCCAACGGCAGGGGTGCGGAACCGGCCGGTGGCCGAACTCCGGTGCTACACTCCCCTTGCGCAAAACCCTTCCGGGAGCTATCAGGGTCCCCCCATGACTCGCTCGACGGACTCACCCAGCGACGACGACGGCGCCCGCACTCGTCTCGACGCCCACTACAGCGCCGCATACGAGGAGCTCCGCCGCCTGGCGGCGGCCGTGGCGCGGCGCGACGCCGGCCAGACGCTCAGTCCCACCGGCCTGGTCCACGAAGCCTGGCTCAAGCTGGCGAAGTCGCCGGACTTTAGTACCGAATCGAGTCTCCACTTCAAGCGGATCGCGGCCCGCGCCATGCGGCAGGTCCTGGTGGAAGCTGCCCGGCGGCGCGACGCGCAGAAGCGTCCGCAGCACGACGTGCGTGTCGAGTTCGACGAGCACGCCCTCGGCATCACGACCTCGACCCAGGTGCTGCACCTCGACGAGGCCCTCAAGGCCCTCGCGAGGGTGAGCGAACGTCAGGCGCACGTGGTCGAGGCGCGTTTCTTCGGGGGGCTCACCGTGCCCGAGATCGCCGAGGCCATCGGTGTCTCCGAGGTCACGGTGATGCGGGACTGGCGCGTGGCGCGCGCCTGGCTCACCTCCGAGCTGAGCGCGCCCTGAGGGACCGGCCGAGGCCGCTGGCATGGACCGCGACCGCTGGGACCGAATCCAAGACCTCTTCCTGGAGGCGCTCGATCTCCCGGTTCGCGACAGGCGGGCGTTCGTGCTCGGGGCCGCGGGCGGAGACGCGGACCTCGTCGATCGCGTCCAGAGGCTGCTCGACGCCGACGCCACGCCGGCGTTCGTGGACGCAGAGGTGGGCGAAGTTGCCCGGGACGTGCTGGAAGGCGGATCGGCGGCCGCTCCCGCCGTCGGCGAGACGATCGGGCCGTATCGCCTGACGCGGGCGCTCGGAGAAGGCGGCACCGGCGTCGTCTACGTCGCCACACGGGAAGACCTCGGCCACGACGTCGCCATCAAGATCCTGCGCGACGCCTGGGTGTCCGAGCGCCGCCGCGGGCAGTTCCTGCGCGAACAGCGGCTCCTGGCCCAGCTGAATCACCCCGCCATCGCGCGCATCCTCGATGCCGGCGTCCTGGCGGGCGGCACGCCCTGGTTCGCGATGGAGCTCGTGGACGGCGTCGCCCTCGACGAGTACTGCCGCAGCCGCGCCGTCGACCGGGCGCGGATCGTGCGCCTGGTGCGCGAGGTCGGCGCGGCGGTCCAGCACGCGCACGAGCGCCTCATCGTCCATCGCGACCTGAAGCCCACCAACATCGTGGTGACCGTCGATGGCCAGCCGAAGCTCCTGGACTTCGGCGTCGCCCGCCAGATCGAGGCCGCCGCCAGCCGCGGCGTCACCGGCGGCCTCCGGATGCTCACCCCGGCGTACGCCTCGCCCGAGGAACTGCGCGGGGAAACGCCGGGCGTCCAGAGCGACGTCTACTCCCTCGGCGTGATCCTGCGCGAGCTGCTGGCCGCCGCCGGACCCGAAGCGTTCCACCGCGTGAGCTGGCTCGGCCGCCGCGCCCATCGCTTCGATCGCACCGCCGACCGCGACCTCGATGCCGTCTGCCGCACGGCGACGGCCGCGGATCAGGCGCTGCGCTACGCGACCGTCGACGCGCTCGTCCGCGATCTCGATGCGTGGCTCGACGGCCGGCCGCTGGCGGCGGGTCCGGCATCGGCCGGCTACCGGCTGCGCCGGTTCGTCAGCCGCAACCGGAGAGCGGTGGCCGCCGGCGCGCTCATCGCGGCGAGCTTCGCGGGCGTCGCGGCCGTCGCCGCGGCGCGCGTGGCCACGGCGCGGGCCGCGACCGAGGCGGCCGCCGTACGGGCCGAGCGCCGGCTCCAGTTCCTGCTCGATCTGTTCGACGGCGGCGGACGCGGGGAGGCGCCGCCCGCGGACCTGCGGGTGCTGTCGCTGCTGGACCGCGGCGTCCGTGAAGCCGATCTGCTCGCGAGCGATCCGGAGGCGCAGGCCGACCTGTTCAACACGCTGGGGCGCGTCTCGCTCGAACTGGGGGATCTCGACCGCGCCGATCGGCTGCTGTCCGACGCGCTCGCCGTCCGCCGCGCGACGGCCGACGCCGATCCCGCGGGCCTCGTGACCGGACTGGTGGCCATGGCCGACCTGCGGCGCGTCCAGGCCCGGCTCGACGACGCCGAGCGCCTCGCGCACGATGCCTTGGCGGAGGCCGACCGCCGCCTGCGCGAGGACGATCCCGTACGGCTGGCCGCGGTGACCGCGGTCGGGCGGGTGCAAGGCGACCGTGGAGACTACACGTCCGCCATCGCGACGCTCGAACGGGCGATCGCGCTCTACCCGCCGGGCGGCGCCACCGAGCGCGACGCCGCGGTCGCGGTCAAGGCGCTGGCCGACGACTACTTCTACGTTGGCGACATGGCCAGGGCCGAGACCGAGTCCCGGCGCGCCCTCGAGATGAACGGCCGGACGCGGGGGTCGCAGCATCCCGAAGTCGGCCAGGCCCTCATCAACCTCGGCGCCATCGCGTCGGCCCGGCAGCAGCTCCCGGAGGCCGAGCGGTTCCTCCGCGACGCGCTGGCGATCATCGAGACCTGGTTCGGCCGCCAGCACCCGCAGACGGCGTCGGCCCAGACCAGCCTGGCCCAGGTGCTCTACAAGCTGGCCAAGTACGACGACGCGCAGGCGCTGCTGGACGAGGCGGTCGAGACGCAGCAGCGCGTGTTCGGGCCACTCCATCCGAAGACGGCGTTCGTCCACAACGAAGCCGGCCTGCTCGCCTTCACGGCCGACGATCTGGCGCGTGCCGCACGGGAGTTCGAGCTGGCCGCCGCCGGCTACGGAACGGCCGCCGGCAGCCACTTCCAGCAGGGGGTGAGCCTGGCGAATCTGGGCAGCGTCCACCTCCAGCGCGAGGACTACCGCCGCGCGCAGGCGATCTTCGAGCAGGCCATCGCCATCTACGCCGAGGTGCTGCCCGACGACCACCCGAACGTCGCCATCACGCGCATGAAGCTCGGGCGCGCGCTGCTGCGGCAGCAGCAGTTCGACAAGGCCAGGTCCCACCTGGAAGCCGCCGAGCGCATCCTGGCCGCGCAGCCAGGCCCCGAGTCGACCTGGCTGAAGGCGGCGCGCGAAGACCTCGCCGTCGTGCGGGCGCGGTCCGAGGCGACCGACGGCACCCGCTGATCGCCCGGGCGGGCGTCCGGAACGGGTCGGCCGTCGATCAGGCCAGCGTGGACTTCAGGAAGGCGACCACCTCGGGCCAGATCCGGGCCGCCAGGTCCGGGTCGTAGGTGCCGAGCGCGTTGTGCGGCGCCATGAACGCATGCCCGGTGCCCGGGTGCACCGTGAGCGTCGCCGTCTTGCCCAGCTCACGCAGCCGCGCTTCGAGCGCCCGTGCCGCCTCCGGGCCGAAGAACGAGTCCTTCTCCGCCATGTGGCCGCTGATGGCGGCCGTGATCGTCGAGTAGTCCGGCTGCGCGCCGCCCTGCGGGAAGCCGTAGAACGGGACCAGCGCCTTCACCTTGTCCGGACGGTTCGCCGCGATGATGAAGGAGAGCATGCCGCCCATGCAGAAGCCGACCACGCCGATGCCGTCGCCCGTGACCGACGCGTGGCCGGCGAGGTAGTCCACCGCTCCGCTCATGTCCTTCGCCGCCCGTTCGGCGGGCAGGCTCTGCATCAGGTGACCGGCCTTGTCCATCTCGTCGTGTCCGGCCAGCTCGCCGTGATAGAGGTCGGGCGCCAGCGCCACGAAGCCGGACTCGGCGAGCGCGTCGGCCATCGCCTTGATGCCCCAGTCGAGGCCCCACCACTCCTGGATGACGAGGACGCCGGGGCCGGTGCCGGAGGCGGGCGTCGCCAGGTAGCCGGAGGCCGAGTGGCCGTTGCTCGGAAACTCGACGGTGGTGGTTGCCATGGCGGAAGGATAGTGCAACTATCCCGACGCGTGGCCCCTCCGCAGGGTCTGGCTCGCCGGGATGTCCTGCTGGCGCTCGCCGGGATGCTCGCCCCGCGCCAGGCGCGGGCCGGTCACGTCACCGTCACCACGCTCCTCGGCACCGGCCATCCCGGCTTCTCGAACACCGAGGTCGCCAATCCCTACGGCGTGGTGTTCGGGCCCGACGGAGCCCTGTACTTCTGTGACCTCGACAACCAGCGGGTCAGGCGCTTCGGACGCCGCACCTGGCGGACGTCGGTCGTGGCGGGCAACGGACAGCGCGGTCACACCGGCGACGGCGGCCCTGCCACGGCCGCGTCGCTGGACATGCCGCACGAGGTCCGGTTCAGCCGCGCCGGGCACCTGTTCATCGCCGAACGCGACAGCCATGTCGTGCGCCGCGTCGACGCGCGCACCGGCATCGTCACCACGCTGGCCGGCACCGGTGCGGCCGGGTTCTCGGGCGACGGCGGCCCCGCGGCGTCGGCCGCCCTCAAGCAGCCGCACAGCATCGCGGTCGAGCCGTCCGATCAGGGCCTGCTGATCTGCGACACCGGGAACTTCCGCGTGCGTCGCGTGGACTTCGCGACGGGCGTCATCACGACCGTGGGCGGCACGGGCGAGCGCGCGCCGACGCCCGACGGCGCGCCCCTGGCCGGCACGCCCCTGAACGGCCCGCGCACGATGGCCTTCGATCGCGACGGACACCTGTACCTGGCATTGCGCGAGGGCAACGCCATCTACCGTGTGGACGCCGCGACCCGCACGCTGCGGCACCTCGCCGGCACCGGCGAGCAGGGCTACGGCGGCGACGGCGGCGATGCCCGCACGGCCACGCTCGCCGGGCCCAAGGGACTGGCCTGGGCCCCGGGCGCCCTGTACGTGGCCGACACCGAGAATCACGTGATCCGCCGGATCGATCTCGGTGATGGCCGGATCACGACCGTCCTCGGCACCGGGACGCCCGGCGACGGTCCGGAGCCGGACGCCAGCCGCTGCGCGCTCGACCGCCCGCACGGGCTCGCGTTCCGTCGCGGGGCGCTCTACGTGACCGACAGCGAGTCGCACCGGATCCGCGTCGTCCGGGGTCTGTGAGGTGACCGCGGACGCGCTCCGGCTGTCCGTCGTGCGCGGCGACATCACGAGGCTGGACGTCGATGCGGTGGTGAACGCGGCGAACGAGACGCTGCTCGGCGGCGGCGGCGTGGACGGCGCCATCCATCGCGCGGCCGGGCCGCGACTGCTCGAGGCCTGCCGGCGGCTGCCCGAACTGCGCCCTGGCGTGCGCTGTCCCACGGGCGAGGCCAGAATCACGCCCGGGTTCGATCTGGCCGCCCGCTTCGTGATCCACACCGTCGGCCCGATCTGGCGAGGCGGGGAGGCGGGTGAGGACGAGGCACTCCTCGGGTGTTACCGCGGGGCGATGGCCGTGGCGGGTGCTCACGGCCTCACGTCGGTGGCCTTTCCGGCCGTCAGTTGCGGCGTGTACGGCTTTCCGGCGCCGCGTGCCACGACACTCGCGGTCCGTGCCATCCGGCAGGCGCCGCCGTCGTCGGTCGCGTCGGTCGTCCTCGTCGGATTCGACGAGGCCATGGCCGAGCGGTGGCGCGAGGCGTTGGCCCAGGATCCGGCCAACGGCTGGGACGCGGCTTCCGCCGCGATGCTCGCCCACCGCGATCGCTCGACGATCGGCGTGGAGGTCCTCCGCGAGTGGGCCTCCGGCCTGCCGCCCGGGGCCGCCGTGCTCGACCTGGGCTGCGGCGGCGGGCTGCCCGTGTCGCGAACGCTGGTGGAGGCTGGAGCCGTCGTGTCGGGCGTGGACGCGTCGCCGCGGATGGTCGCCGCGTATCGCAAGCGCTTCCCCGGCGCCTGGACGGCCTGCGAATCAGCGGAGCACGGCACGTTCGCCGGCCGGCGCTTCGACGCCGTCGTCGCGGTGGGCCTCATGTTCGTGCTCGACGAGGACGCGCAGCGACGCGCGATCGCGCGCGTGGCGACGGCGCTGCCGCCCGGCGGCCGCTTCCTGTTCACGGCGCCCCGCCAGACGGCGACCTGGACCGATCCCACGACGGGTCAGGCCATGTGGTCCCTCGGCGCCGACGGCTACGCCGACGCCCTGTCGGCGGAAGGCTTCCGGCTGACCGGCACGTTCGTGGACGACGGCGGGAACCACTACTACGCCGCCGAGAAGGTCTGACCGCGGCCCGGGGACCGTGACCGCGGTACAGTGAGGGCCGATGTACGAACACCGCCGGCATCGGCCGATCCCGCGAGGCCGCTTCACCGCACGGCTGCTGCGTCATGCCGCGGCCGCGCTCGGTCTCCTCGCCGGGTCGCTGCTGCTCGGCATGGTCGGCTACATGCACTACGAACGCCTCGCCTGGCGCGACGCCTTCCTGAACGCCGCGATGCTGCTCGGCGGCATGGGGCCCGTGGACCCGCCGCGCACGGATGCCGGCAAGCTGTTCGCCGGCCTCTACTCCCTGTACTGCGGGCTGGTGTTCCTGGTGGTGACAGGCCTGATCCTGGCCCCGTTCGTCCATCGACTGCTCCACAAGTTCCACTGGGAGGCCGACCGTGGGTGAGGGATCGGGTGTGGTGATCGTGACGGGCGGCAGCCGTGGCATCGGCGCCGCCACCGCGAGGCTGGCGGGGGCGCGAGGCTACGCCGTGGTCGTGGGATACCGATCGAACGCCGACGCGGCTGGACGGGTGGTCCAAAGCATCCGCGGGGCCGGTGGCCGCGCCGAGGCGATCGCGGCCGACGTGGCGGTGGCCGACGACGTGGTCCGGCTCTTCGACGCCGCCGACCGCGCGTTCGGCCCGCTGACCGCCCTCGTCAACAACGCCGGCGTGGTGGACAGCAAGGCCCGCGTGGACGAGATGTCCGCGGGGCGCCTCCATCGGATGTTCGCGACGAACGTCGTCGGTTCGATCCTCTGCGCGAAGGAGGCGGTGCGCCGGATGTCCACGCGGCACGGCGGCACGGGGGGCGCCATCGTGAACGTGTCGTCGGTGGCCGCCAGGCTCGGCTCACCGGACGAGTACGTGGACTACGCGGCGGCGAAGGCGGCCATCGACACCTTCACCATCGGCCTCGCGAAGGAAGTGGCCACCGAGGGCATCCGCGTCAACTGCGTGCGGCCCGGCATCGTCGAGACGGAGATCCACGCCAGCGGCGGGCAGCCCGACCGCCTGCAGCGCATCGCGCCGCTCGTGCCGATGCGCCGGGCCGGACAGCCCCACGAGATCGCCCACGCGATCCTGTGGCTGCTGTCGGAGGAGGCCTCCTACGCGAGCGGCGCCCTGCTGGACGTCTCGGGCGCCAGGTGACCGCCCGATCAACGGGTCGGTCACCCGCCAGGTGACCGCCCGATCAACGGGTCGGTCAGGCCGCCGAGCGCCGCCTGGGGCGCGCGCCCTGGATCCGCTCGGACACGTGCGTGGCGTTGGTCTCCACCTCGCGCAGGCTCCGGCCGATCTCGGACGTGGCCTTGACCTGCGACGCCACCGAGCGTGAGATCGACTCGGCGCCGGTGTCGATGCGCTGGATCGACTGGCTGATGCGGCCGATGATGGCCGTGACCTCGCCGGCCGTCGACTGGATGCGCTCCACCTGCCGGCTGATGTCCTCGGTGGCCTTGGCCGTGTCGCGCGACAGCTCTTTCACCTCCGAGGCCACGACGGCGAAGCCCTTGCCGGCTTCCCCGGCCCGCGCCGCTTCGATCGTGGCGTTCAGGGCGAGCAGGTTCGTCTGGCCGGCCACCTTGTTGATGAGCGCCACGATGCTGTCGATCTTCCGTACGGCGTCGTTCATCGCGCTCACCACCTCGCCCGCGCGGGTGGTCTCCTCCACGGCGCGGCGCGTGGTCTGGGCGGCGTCGTTGGCGTCGCGGGCGATGTGGGAGTTCGTCTCGCTCAGCTGACCGAGGGCGTTCGCGACGGACTGCACGCTCGTCAGGTTCTCGGCGGCCAGCCCGCCGACGAACGTGACCTCGTCGCGGCTGTCGCGCATCTTCACGCCGGCGGCGTTGATGACGGCCGCGCCCTGCCGGTAGGCGCCCTTCAGGCCGCGCAGCAGGATCGGGCGGTGGAACTCGTCGTGGCTGCAGCACTCCATCGCGGCCGAGGCCTCGCGCACGAAGGAGTCGGCCGTGTCGAGCATGGCGTTGATGGCGTGCCCCAGGCGCGACAGCGCGGGATCCTCGCCGAGGCCCGCGGCCCGGGCCTCGAGATCGCCCTTCGCGGCGCGCTCGCAGACTTCGGCGAGGCTCGTGAGGGTGGCGGGCGTGGGAGTGGCGGGCGTGCTCATGCGGCCTCCGCGTCGAGGCGGGTCGAGGTGGACAGCCCGAACACGAACTGGCTGTAGGTGAGCTTCTGCTCCTTCAGGGTCGCGACCACGGCCGCGGTGCCGGCGTCGACGGAGGCCTTGCGGTCGCCGACGGCCGCCTCCACCGAGAGGAGCTTCGCGTAGAGCGGCTTGATCTTGGCGATGGCGTCGGCGTGGGGCACCCGGCGGTTCGAGTGGTAGCCGACGTGCGCGCCGTGGATGTCGTAGCTCGGCGTGACGTGGGCGAACACCCAGTAGTGGTCGCCGTTCTTGGAGGTGTTGATGACGTAAGCGAACACTTCCTGCCGGGCGGCGATGGTGTCCCACAGCAGCTTGAACACGCACCGCGGCATGTCGGGATGCCGCAGGATGCTGTGCGGGGCCCCGATGAGCTCGGCCTCCGTGTAGCCGGACACGCGGACGAAGACGTCGTTCGCGTACGTGATCTTGCCGGTGAGATCCGTCTTGCTGACGATGAGCTCGTGTTCGCCGAAGGTGCGCTCTTTGCCGGTCAGTGAGACACGCTGTGCCGCCATGGGTACCTTGTGCCGGGCGTGAAGCGGGCGCCCGGACGTCCTCATCGAGGTTATCGGCGCGCGCGAAGGGCCGCTTGAGGCTCCGGCGTCACCGCGTCCGCCGCGTCGGGGGCACGCTTGCGGACCTCCCGGCCGCTTGGTACAGTCCGCAGTCGCTCCGCCCGCGTCATGTCCGCTTCCGCCGCCAGCCGTGTGGTCGTCGTCTGTGCCCTCGCGGCGTCCGCCTCCGCGCCGGCCGCCGCCGCGCCGGTGCTCAGGTCGGCCACGGTCGAGATTCGCTTCACCGCTCCGACGGCGTGTGACGTCTCCCTCGCGGTGACCGTGGATGGCGCGACGACTGTCGAGCATCGCCTCGAGGTGTTGCCCGGTGGTCGCGCCCGCCTCGTCGACGTGCAGCGCGCGGCGATCGCGGCCGCCGCCGCCGACGTGGGCCGGACCCGGGCGCTCGTGGTCGAGCCGGCCGGGGGCGAGTACACGCTGCGGTATGCCGTCGAGCAGCCGCCGGATCGTCCCTTCCGCTGCCCGGTGTGGCTGCCGGCCGCCCCGGCCGACGGCCGGTCCAGGAACGTCGTCTTGCGCGTGGCGCTCCCCGCCGGCGCCCGCGCGGCGGGCACGCTGCCCGCGTTTGCGTGGAACGGCGCCCTCGGCGAGGCGACGATGGGGCATCTCCCGGCGTTCGTGCTGGTGCCGTATGCCGAGCCCGGCCAGCCCGTGCCCTGGGACATCTCGCGCGTGATGGACGGGTTCACCGTGGCCGCCCTGGTGGCCGGCTCGCTGCTGTGGCTGCGGCGGGCCCGGGCAGGGACGGCACCGGCGGGAGGCCACTAGCGATGGGCTTCGGCTGGAACTTGTACGGCTTCTTCCTGGCCGCCCTGGTCTGGCTGGGTCTCTACTTCTACTGGGCGTGGCGCGCCGCGGGGCGCGACCGGGCACGCGAGCGGGACCGCCATGGTCGCTGACTCGGCCACCCTCCTCTGGATCTCGGTGGCGTACCTGGCGCTGGTGCTGGGCGTCTCGATCTGGGGCTTCCGGAAGAGCAAGACCGAGGAGGACTTCCTCGCCGCGGGCCGGACGATCGGCCCGTGGGTGGGCGGCGCCGTGCTGGCGGCCACCCAGATCAGCGCCGGCACCTTCGTCGGCACCCTCGGCCGCTACTACCAGACCGGCGTGAGCTGGGGCTACGGCTGGTTCGGCGTCTGGGCGGGCTGGGTGGTGTCGGCCGTGTTCGTCGCGCCGAAGCTCAGGAAGTTCGGCGCCCTCACCGTGGCCGACTACGTCGGCACCCGCTTCGCCAGCGAGCACGCCCGGACGCTCGCCGCCGCGCTCATCATCGTCTGCTACAGCATCCTCCTGACGGCGCAGTTCCAGGCCATCGGCGAGATCGCGTCCGCCGTCTTCGGCGTGTCGCCGCGCGCGGCCATGGCCCTGCTCCTGGCCACGACCGGGTTCTACACCGCGCTCGGGGGCGTGCGCTCCAGCTCGTACATCGAGTTCGTCCAGACGCTGGTGATGATCCTGGCGCTCGTGTGCGCCGTGCCCGTCGTCCTGTCGCATTCCGGCGGGCTCACGGCCCTCGGCGAGTACGTCGGGTCCATCGAGCCGCGCGTGACCGGCTGGTGGTTCACGTGGAAGGAGATCCTGGCCACGGGCCTCGCCTTCGGCCTGGGCATCGCGGCGGCGCCGTACGAGATGACCCGCTACTACTCGATGCGCGACGTGGCGACGGTCCGCTACGCGATTGGCGTCTCGATGCTGCTCCAGGTGTGCATCGCGGCCTGCGTGCTCACGCTGGGCATCGGCATGCGCGGGATCTACCCCTACCTGCCGTCGCCCGACCAGGCGTCCAGCATCCTCGCCTCCACCGTGATGTCGCCGCTCCTCGGCTCGCTCTTCCTCATCGCGATGCTGTCGGCCATCATGTCCACCGTGAACTCGATCCTGCTCGTGACCGGCGGGGCCTTCGCGCACGACCTGTACAAGCGCCTCGTCAACCCCGCGGCGTCGCAGGCGCGGCTGGTGTGGGTCACGCGCGTGTCGATCGTCGTGCTCGGCCTCGCGCCGTTCTGGGCGGCCGGGCTGAAGCTGGGCGACGTGCAGGCCATCGTCGTGGAGCAGGCGAAGTTCATCGCGAGCTTCTTCTTCGTGCCCGTGGTAATCGGCCTGAACTGGCGCCGGGGCACCAAGGAGGGCGCCATCTGGAGCATGGTCGTCGGGTTCCTGGGCTGCCTCGCGTGGACGTTCACGGGCCAGCACAGCGTGCAGCAGCACGGCATCGACTCGGTGGAGGTGGGCGTCGTCCTGAGCGCGCTGGCCTTCGTCGTGGCGAGCCGGCTCAGCCCGCCGACGCCCGACAGGAACCTGCGGATCTTCTTCGAGGAGTGAACGGAGTGCCCGTGTTCAAGGACGAATCCCTGGAAGCCGACGCGCGCGAGGCCATCCGCCTCGACGAGCCGAAGGCGCTGCTCGACACCTTCATCACCCTGGTTCGCGAGTCCGGGACCGCGGCCGAGCGGAGTGCGGCGGCCTACCTGGTGGGCCGTCTCACGGCCCTCGGCATCCCCGTGACCGTGCACGAGCCCACGCTGTACATCAGCAACCCCGTGAAGGCGGCGCTGACGGTGACGGCGGACGGCGCCACCCGGACGCTGCACGCGCGGCCGCCGGCGATGGGCCGATCCACGGGCGACACCCCCGTGGAGGGCGAGATCTGCTACGTGCCGTCGCGGTACGCCGGCGGCACGGCCTCGCTCTTCGACCTGCCGGAGGCGGCCCGCGGCGGCGGCGCCGACGATCCCGTGCGCGGGAAGATCGTCCTCACCGAGGGTTTTTCGATGCCGGCCGCCGTCGGGGCCTTCGAACGGCGGGGCGCCATCGGCGAGATCTTCATCCACCCGGGGAAGAACGTCCACGAGGGCATCTGCACGTCGATCTGGGGCGCGCCCACGGCCGAGTCGCTCGGCCGGAAGCCGGCCGTTCCGGTGGTGTGCATCAGCAACCCCGACGGCCAGGCGCTCATCGCCGACATCGAGCGCGGACGGACGCGCGCGGCGATCGGAACGTGGCTCGACGAGGGCTGGAAGGCGTGTCCGCTGCCGGTCGTGGAGATTCCAGGCACCGAGGACCCGGACGAGTTCCTCCTGGTGCACGGCCACTACGACTCGTGGTACGAGGGCATCGGCGACAACGCCACCGGCGATGCCGCGCTGCTCGAACTCGCGCGCGTGCTCTGGGGCCTGCGCGGACGGCTGAAGCGGTCCGTCCGCATCGCGTGGTGGCCCGGCCACTCGACGGGCCGCTACGCGGGCTCCACCTGGTACGCCGACACGTTCGCCGACGAGCTCGACGAGCACTGCATCGCGCAGCTCGACATCGACTCGCCCGGGTGCGAGGGCGCCACCGCCTACGAGGAAGTGATGTGGATGGCCGAGGCCGACGCGCTGTGCCGCGCGTCGATCAAGGACGCCCTGGGGCTGGACAGCCAGCGGGTGCGGCCGCTCCGTGCCGGCGACTACTCCTTCAACCAGATCGGCCCGACCGGCCTGTACATGCTGCTGTCGAACATCCCGATCGAGGAGCGCAAGCGCCGCGGCTACTACGCCGTGGGCGGGTGCGGCGGGAACATCGCCTGGCACACGCCCGACGACCTGATGCCCGTGGCGGACCTGGAGATCCTGCGCCGCGACGTGGCGGTGTATCTCACCACGATCGTCCGCATCCTGAATGCGCCCCTCCATCCCTTCGACTACGCCGCCACGGTGGAGGAGATGCGCACGGTGGTGGCGGGCTACCACCAGCAGGCCCAAGGGATCGTGGATCTGTCGGCGGTGGTGGACGACCTGGGGCGCCTCGCCGTGGAGATCGCGCGCTGGCAGGAAGCGGCCGCCGCCGATGCCGCCGTCGCCGCCGCGCCCGAGCGGCGCGAGGACAACGCCGCGCTCCGGCGGATCGCCCGCCTGCTGGTGCCCCTGAACTACGCCAGGGGCGAGCGGTTCGATCACGACCCGGCGCTGAAGTTCGGCGCGGTGCCGCGGCTCGAAGCGGCCGCGTCGATCGCGTCTGCGGCGCCCGACCTGCAGCCCTTCGTGAAGGTCGGCCTCCAGCGCGAGGTGAACAAGGTGCGGGCCACGCTGCGCGCGGTCCGGCGCGAGCTGGCGAGGTAGCCGTGTCCGAGGATCAGACGGCCCAGGAGCTGGCCGCGCACCTCGCGTCGGCGGCGGAGCTGCGTCAGGCGGGCAAGGGCGAGGAGGCGTGGTCCCACCTGATCGCGGCCGAGACCATCTGCCGATCCACGGGGCGCCGCCGGGATCTCGTGATCACGCTGGCCGGTCTCGCGCAGCTGCACCGCGACGGGGGCGACACGGCCAGCGCGGCCCCGCTCTACGACGAGGCGGTGACGCATGCCCGGCAGCTGGGCGACCGGCACCTGCTGGCACACGCCATGCGGCACCTCGGCGAGGTCCAGGTGGAGCTCAGGGCCTTCGACCGCGCGCAGCAGCTGCTTCGCGACGCCCTGGACCTGTATCGCGGGCATCCGGCGACCGATGCCCTGGACCTGGCCAACGCCGTCCGGCCCCTGGCCCTCTGCCTGGAACGCCAGGGCGCCGGGGCCGAGGCGCTGCCGCTCTGGATCGAGGCGCGCGAGCTGTACGCGTCGCTCGGCATCGACGCGGGCGTGGCCGAGTGCGCCAGGGCCATCGCCCGGCTCGGCGGTGAGACGTCGGCGTAGGGCGGCCGCCGCGGCGCCACGCCGCCACCTACAGCGCCAGCCAGAGGACCGTCACGGTCAGGGTGGCCAGCGTCACAGGCACGCCGATCCGTGCGTGCCGCCGCCAGTCGATGTCGATGCCCGCCTTGCGCGCGGCGTCCACCACGATGATGTTTGCGATCGACCCGACGACGACCAGGTTGCCCGCGAAGGTGCTCACCAGCGCCAGGAGCTCGCCTGCGGCCTCGGGCCGGGCGGCCGCCTTCGCGGCGGGCAGGAGCAGCATCACCGCCGGGACGTTCGAGACCAGGTTGCTCAGGATGGCCGTCGACGCCGCGAGCGCGCCGGGCTCGCCCAGCGCCACGCCGTGCGCGCCGAGCCAGTCGAGCGCGGCGGGCGCCAGGCCCGTGAGCGCCATCGCGTGGTTCACGACGAAGAGCCCCATGAACAGCACGAGCAGCTGCCAGTCGATGAGGCCCATCACCGTGGACGAGTGGAAGCGCTGGCTGAGGAGGAGGACGCCGGCCCCGACGAGGGCCGCGACGTCGCGCGGCCAGTCCGAGGCCAGGAAGATCGCCATGAGGGCGAACGCCACGGCCAGGCCCTTGGCCGTCTGCCATCGGTCGAATGGCGGCGGCTCCACCGTGCCGCTGGCGGGCGGCGGCGCCGCCGGCGCGGCCTCGTGCGTCCGGACCTCCCGCGTCAGCAGGGCCCAGAGACCCGCCAGCCCGAGGACGACGGGCGGGAGCGCGTGCCTGGTGTAGGTGGCGAACGGGAGGGCCAGCACCTGGCCGACGAGCATGTTCTGGGGATTCCCGATGAGGGTGGCGGCCGATCCGATGTTGCTGGCGGCCGCGAGCGCCAGGAGGTACGGCACCGGATCGACGCGGCGGCGGAGGCAGGCGTCGGCCAGCACCGGCGCCATCGCCAGGCACACGATGTCGTTCGAGAAGACGGCCGACAGGGCGCCGCTGGCGGCCACCACCGCCCCCATCAGCTGCGGCGGCGACAGCGACGGGCCGGCGATCCGCCGTGTGATGGCGCTGTAGAAGCCGCCCAGCCGCATCTGCGCCGACAGCACCATGAAGGCGAAGAGCAGCAGGATCGTGGGCAGGTGGACGGCGGCCGCGGCCTCCTCGGGCGTCAGCACGCCCGCGCCCACCACGGTGATGGCGCCCAAGAGCGCGATCCCCGTGCGATCCAGGGACAGGCGCGGCAGCCCGCCCAGGATCATGCCCAGGTACACGAGCCCGAAGACGCCGAGCGTGACGAGATGGGACGCCGGCCAGGACGGGGACACGTGTGGTCGTCGCGGGGTGGACCGCGCGCTCAGGCCGTCGGCCGGGGCAGGGCGCCGTCGCCCGTCAGCACCCGCCGCAGGTAGTCGATCTGGCCCAGGTGGTAGTTCAGGTGCCCGTACAGGTGGATCACGAACTGCCGGTTGCTCACCGGTTCGCCGAGCACGTTCTGCGGGAAGGTCTCGTCCCAGCGCGCCTCGTCCATCCCGCGCAGGACGTCAGGGACGATCGATGTCAGCTCACGCAGCGCCTCGCCGAGCTCCGCGCGCGAGACGTCCCGGGCTCCGAACTCGCGCTCCCGGTCGCGCGCGTAGGTCACGCCGCCCAATTGCCGGCCGACGAACTCCCGGAGGTTGCCCACCAGGTGCAGCATGAGGTTGCCCGCGGAGTTCGTCACCCCAGGGAGCACCTGCCACAGCCGTGCGTCGTCGAGCGCGTCGTGCTGGCGGACGAGACGGGCGAGGTCGCGGGCGTACAGGGTGGCGAGGGCGGACGACGTCGTGGACATGGCGCCAGTGTGCCACGGCACGCCGCCCGGCGCGCGCCCGCTACCAGATCTTGACGCGCTCCTCGGGCGGCCGATACATGCCGTCGCCGGGCTTCACGTTCCACGCGTCGTAGAACGCCTGGAGGTTGGTGAGGGGCACGAACGCGCGGTAGGTTCCCGGCGAGTGCGGGTTGGTCAGGAGCTGCTGGCGCATCGCGTCGTCGCGCATCTTGGTGCGCCATACCTGCGCCCAGCCGAGGAAGAAGCGCTGATCGCCCGTGAAGCCCTCGATGACGGGCGCCGTCTGGCCGCCGAGCGACATCGTGTAGGCGCGGTGCGCCACGGCGAGTCCGCTCAGGTCGCCGATGTTCTCGCCCAGCGTGAGCCGGCCGTTGATGTGGAGGTCGTCGATGGGGTTGTAGGCCGCGAACTGCTCGGCGAGCTTGCTCGTGCGCGCCTGGAAGGCCTTGAGGTCGGCCTCGGTGAACCAGTTGCGCATGTTGCCGTCGCCGTCCGACTTGCTGCCCTGGTCGTCGAAGCCGTGGCTGATCTCGTGGCCGATCACGGCGCCGATGGCGCCGTAGTTCACGGCGTCGTCCGCCTCCACGTTGAAGAACGGCGGCTGGAGGATGGCGGCCGGGAACACGATCTCGTTGTTCACGAAGTTGTAGTAGGCGTTGACCGTCTGCGGCGTCATGCCCCAGCGCGAGCGGTCCACGGGCTGGCCGAGGCGGCCCACCATGTCCTCGTACTGATAGGCGTAGGCCCGCTTCACGTTGCCCATCAGGTCGTCCTTCTTGACGCCGATGGTGGAGTAGTCGCGCCACTGGTCCGGGTAGCCGATTTTCACCGTGAACTTGGCCAGCTTGGCGTGGGCCTCGGCCTTGGTCTCCGGCCCCATCCACTCCAGCTCGTCGATGCCCTTGCCGAACGCCGCCAGCAGGTTCTTCACGAGCGCATCCATCCGCGCCTTCGCCTCGGGCTTGAAGTAGCGCTCCACGTACAGCTTGCCCAGCGGCTCGCCGAGGGCGCCCTCCACTTCGTCGATGCCGCGCTTGTCGCGGGCGCGCATCTCCTCGAGGCCCTGCAGCACCTTGCCGCGAAATTCGAACTGCGCCTCGCCGAAGGCGGCCGGCAGCTCGTCGGCGTAGGTTGCCAGCACCTTGTAGGTGAGGAGCTCCTTCCAGGTGGACAGCGGCGTCGCCTTGAGGACGGCGTCCATCGCCTGGAGATAGTCGGGCTGGCGCACGATCACGTCGGTCGCCTTGCCCATGCCCGCCGCGCCGAGATACGCCGTCCAGTTGAACGAGGGCGTGAGCGTCGCCAGCTCCGCCACCGTCATCCGGTTGTAGGTGGCGTCGCGGTCGCGGTTCCTGGCGCGGTCCCATTGCTTCTCGGCGATCGCCGTCTCGAGCGCGAGGATGCGCGTGGCGGCGCCGTCGGGATCCGGCTGCTTCGCCAAGCGGAGCAGTGCGGCGACGTAGCGCTGATAGGCGGCGCGCGTGGCGTCGAACTTCTCGTCCTTCCGGAGGTAGTAGTCGCGGTCGGGCATGCCGAGGCCGCTCTGCGTCACGGAGACGACGTACTGGTCCGACTTCTTCTGGTCCTGGCCGACGAACGCGCCGAAGGGCCCGGGCACGCCCATGCGCGCCATGCGGCCGAACAGGCCGGCCAGGTCGGCCGGCACCGTCGTGGCGGCGATGGACTTCAGCTCCGGCCCGAGCGGCTCGGTGCCGAGCGCCTCGATCCGGTTCGTGTCCATGAAGCTCAGGTAGAAGTCGGCCACCTGCTGTTCGGTGGAACCGGGCTTCGGCGCGCCCTTGCTGACCGACTCGATGATGTCCTTCAGCGCCGCATCGCTCCGGTCGCTCAGCTCCACGAACGAGCCCCAGGACGACTTGTCCGCGGGGATGGCCGTGTACTTCATCCACGTGCCGTTCACGAAGCGGTTGAAGTCGTCTTGCGGACGGACCGACCGATCGAACGCCGAGAGGTCCACGCCCAGCGTCCGGGGGGCCTGACGCGCGATCACGGCCGGCGCCAGCGCGGCGGCGGCACACACGAGGAGCAGCGCGGAGCGACGAAGAGACACGCGGTGAGCAGTCATCGGGACAGGATACCTTTGCCGCGCCCGCCGGTCCCGTCCCGGCGGAGGTCCAGTGCAGCGCCCGGCTCGTGCGGCGCCGCTCGTCCCACCGCTGGTCCCGGTTCGCCGCCGCCCGATCCTGGCCCCCCGCTGCCCGGCGTCGCCGCGGGCGAGCTTCGCCTTCACGTAGGCCGCCACGGCGCTGGCGTGCCCGTCCGAGCCGGTCGTCCGCTGGCGGCCGCCGACGCGCTATGTCGGGCGAAGCGCAAGGAGGTAGGCGGCATAGCCCGCGAGCAGGAGCCCGCCTTCCAGGCGACCGATTCTCCGCCCGGTGGCCGCGAACAGCAGGAGCGCGACGCTCGCGGCGACCATCACCAGGTTGTCGAACGCCACGATGGCCGGCGGGATGGTCGTCGGCGAGATGAGGCCCGTGACCCCGGCGATGCCCAGGATGTTGTAGATGCTCGAGCCGAGCACGTTGCCAAGCGCGACGTCGGAATGCCGGCGGACCGCGGCCACGACCGAGGTCACGAACTCCGGCATCGACGTGCCGACCGCCACGATCGTCAGACCGATGAGCGTCTCAGGGATGCCCCGGCTTCGGGCGATGCCCACGGCGCCTTCGACCAGCAGGTGTCCCCCGATCACGACGATGGCCAGTCCGCCCACGGCCATCGACGCGGCCACATAGGGCTGGGGCTCCGCCCGCGTGGGCGCCGTACGCGCATGCCGCAGCGGGCCGTCATGGACCTCCTCGTACGCCTCGGCCTTCTCGAACGCCGCGCCGTGTCGCGCGCCGGGCACGCGTTCCTGTCGATAGGCGAGCGCGACATATGCCGCGAGGCCGCTCACGAACAGCAGGCCGGCGAGGCGATCGAGCGTCCAGCCGAACCCGAGGATTGCGAAGGCCAGGCACACGATGACCATCACCACGCCGTCGCGCGCGAGCGCCGACGACCCGACCCGGATCGGCGCGATGAGGGCCGACACGCCGAGGATCAGCAGGATGTTCGAGATGTTCGAACCCACCACGTTGCCCACGGCGATTCCCGGCGCATCGGCAAGGGCCGCCTGCACGCTGGTGACGAGTTCCGGCGCCGAGGTGCCGAATCCGACGAGCGTCAGGCCGATGAGCAGCGGCGACATGCCGAGGCGCTCCGCGATGGCCACGGCGCCGCGGACGAGGAGTTCGCCGCCCAGCAGCAGGAGCACGAGCCCGGTGACGAGCAAGAGGATGTCGGTCACCGAGCACCCGGCGCGGCGGCGTCATTCGCACGGCCGGAGTTGCGCCAGCCCCGCCGCGGTCGCGGCGTCCGGTGTCCGCGGCGCGCCCTCGACTCGGCGCCGCGTCCGCCCGTCGGCCCCCTCGACTGCGCCACGCCTACTTGCCCATCTCCGCCGCTGTCACCGGCGTGGCCGGGCCGTGGAAGACGGCGTTGAAGATCAGCTTGTAGGTGGCGCGCGGCTGGGCCCGGAAGTCGATCTGGCTCCCGAAGGTGACCACGCGGCCCTTGCCGGCCTTGAACGCCAGGATGTTCGCCTGGTCCTTCAGGTACTCCTCGCCGAGCAGCCACCCGCTGGCCAGCACGTGCTGGCGCGGGTAGCGGGACACCACTTCCGCTTCCACGCCGAAGCCCGGACGAAGGCGGTACGCCTGGTCGTCGTCGAAGAACACCGGCCACGACGCGGGCATGCCCCACGCCACCGGGTGGTTCGGATCGAACTCGTTGTTCAGGAGCGATCCCGGGCAGTAGAAGAGCGACTGGGGCGGCGTCACGCGGTCCCGAAGCGTCTGCATCAGCCGTGCGGGGCTGCTGAAGGCGTCGCGGAGCGCGGCCGTGGCGTCCTCGGCGGACGCCGGCGTCGGCGGGGCGGCGCCTGGCCCGAAGCGGGGCGGCGCCTGTGGCAGCGCGCGCTCGATCGGCAGGTCCAGCAGGTCGCGAGCCGTCTCGACGGCCGACCCGACGGCCAGCAGCGTCCCGCCGTTCTGGACGAACGACCGCAGGCGCGCCCAGCCCGCCTCGCCGATCCCGAACGCCCAGGCCCACTCCGCCGGGTCGTTCCGTTTCGGGTCGAGGCCCTGCATCATGCGTCCCTTGGTGGTGCCGGACGGCAGGAGGATCACGTCGTACTTGGCGTTGAGGTCGCCCTTGAAGTCCTCCGCCGACATGACGGCGTGGTTGATGCCGTACTGTTCCAGCATCCACATCGACCAGCCGCCGGGCATGTTGTTCGCGGCGCGGTACAGCCCCACGCGGGTGTTCGGCTTCAGCCGTTCGCCGTCCACGGCCGGCGGCCGGTCCGAGGCCATCACCGGGACGCCGAGCGCCGTCGCATACTTCTCCACGATCGGCTGCGACTGCCCCGAGCTCGGAATCACCCAGGTGCCGGGCGCATGGCCGTCGAACGCCTTCGACGCGCGATACACGGGCGCGCCGGCCTTTTGCAGCTCCGCCACCATCTTGAACGTGCCGTAGCTCTCCGGGCCGATCAGGTAGGCTCCGGCCGGCCGCGCGGGCGCCGCGGACGGAGCCGGCGTGACCGCCTTCACGGGTTCGAGCGAGGCCTCGAACGGCTGCTCCACCGCGTCCACCGTGGCGCCCGTGAGCATCCACAAGGTGTGGCCGGTGACGTCGTAGGGCGGCTCGGGCGGACCGCCGGGGAAGAGGCGCAGATCGGGGTACTCCTGTCGCGAGAGCATCGTGCGCGCGTACCCGCCGTAGGGCTGGGCCGTCTTGATCACGTACGAGCCGGCGGCGTAGGACTTCCCGCCGGCCGTGAAGGGCGCCGTCGCGCGCTGGATCTCCACGGCCCCGAACTGCAGGAGATCGAGCATCTCGTAGGCGCCGTACGGGTCACGCTGGCTGGCCGGCACCACGTACGCGTACGGGCCGCCGGAGAAATGCACCCAGTCGCGGTGGACCTGGTAGAAGTTGTAGAGCCACTCCTTGCCGTAGCGGGCCACGTGCGACATGCCCGCGAAGGCCACCGTGACGCCGTAGTCCACCTGCTGCGCCAGCGTCCACGTATCTTTCGAGTACGGCACCGGGAAGTGGGCCCGCGACTCCTGCCAGCCGAGCGGGCGCCCGTTCGGGCTCTTCACGGGATCGGCCAGGTTCGCGTTGGCGATCTCGGTGAGGATGCGCGGCTGCCCGTGGTAGACCATGTACTGCCGCGCGGGCGACCACATGTCGTAGTTGTCTTCCCACGCCACGCCTTCCTTGCCCTCGGCCAGGAGCGCCGACGCCATGGCCTGGCCCACCGTGGCCTGGCCCATGCGCAGCAGCGGGTGCATGTTCGGGTCGAACGGTTCGGTGAACGGCGGCACGAAGATCCGGGCGCCGTTGCCGCCCTGCTGGTGCATGTCGTGGGTGATGATCGGCTTGTATCTGTTCTGCACCAGCTCGATGTTCATGCGCGTTTCCTTCTGCGTGAACATGAACCAGTCGCGGTTGTCGTCGTGGCCGACGTACTTGTGATACAGGTCCGGATAGACGCGCTGGAACGGCGTGCCCTTGGTCTTGTACCAGTGGTCGATCACCAGCACCTGGCCGTCGGGGTTCTGCGACGGCACCAGCAGCACCACCGCGTTGTCGAGGATCTGCCGGATCTCCGGGGACGAATCGGTGGCCAGCCGGTGGACGATCGTGATGATGGCCTGGCCGTTGCTGACCTCTGTGGAATGGATCGTGGCGTAGAGGAAGTAGAACGGCTTGCCCTCGAGCGCCAGCTTCCGGGCCTCCGCGTCCGACAGACCGCGCGGGTCCGCCAGGCGCCGGTTGATCTCCACGAGCCGGTCGAACTTCGCGAGGTTCTGCGGCGAGCTGATGCGCAAGAGCGGATAGCTGTTGCCCATCGTGGTCTTGCCCAGCTCCTCGTACCTCACCCGGTCGGTCTGCTTCGCCAGGAGCTGGAAGTACTCGAGGATCTTCGGATAGCGGGCGAGCTCGCCGTCGGTGCCGATCGTGAACCCGAAGTACTGCTCCGGCGACGGGACGGCGCGCGCCTGGGCGGCGAGGGGGACCGGCTGGGATGCGGGCAGGGCGGCGAGCGCGAGGCTCAGGCCGAGAACGGAGGCTGTGACTCGGACGAAACGCATGGGACCCCCTGATCGGGCGCGATGGTAGCACCCGGATATCAGCCGAATTGCCTCGGGTTGTCCCCGACCGGCCGCGGCTGCGGCGCCGTGGCTGCGAGCGGTCCTGGCGACGGGCAACGTGTCGGCGGCCTCGAGACGTGCGATAACTGAGCACGGATGCGGGACGTCCGGCGACTTCAGGCGGTCGCGCTGGCCGTGGCGGTCGGCCTGGCCGGCGGCGCGGCGTGCGACAACCGGCGGCTGCCGACGGCGCCGTCGGATCTGGCGACGGGCATCGTGGTGTACGAGCACGCGAACTTCCAGGGCCAGTCGGCGCACATCACGAGCGACATCGACGACCTGCGCGACGTACGGGGGCCGTGCGAGCACTACGACTCGGACCCGAACGGCGGCGGCCGCTACTACTACGACTGGAACGACTGCATCTCGTCGGTGCGGGTGGCGCCCGGCTGGCGGGCCACCCTGTACCGCGACGACCACTACCGCGACGACTCGCTCG
Source organism: Vicinamibacterales bacterium (assembly GCA_041394705.1). Lineage (GTDB taxonomy): Bacteria > Acidobacteriota > Vicinamibacteria > Vicinamibacterales > UBA2999 > CADEFD01. Next base: position 50,194 of record JAWKHS010000016.1, on the reverse strand, counting down.
ACATCACCGAGGACGCCCCCAATCTCCAGCTCGTCGCGCAGCACGACTGCCCGCACGACGGGCTGAACGACTGCGTCACGTCGATCCGCGTCCGCCCGCAGTAGCCGGCGTTCAGGCCGGCGCTGTACGATCATCTCCGCCGGACGAAGGACGGTGCGGAGTGGCCGCCCGGATGATCCCTTCCTCCGGCTCCGCCAACTGACGCTGTACGATCATCTCCGCCGGACGAAGGGATCATCCGTGCGGCCACTCCATGAGGGAGCGATCGAGGAGGCTTTTGTGAGCGCTCGCGACGTCATCTCCGACCTGCGCGCCCTGGCGGCGCGCACCAGCGACGAACATGGCGCCCAGCGGGTGGCCTGGGGCCCGGTGTGGCGCGACGCGCGCCGGTGGTACGACGAGCGGCTCGCGGCCGCCGGCCTCTCCGCCGAGACCGATGCGGCCGGAAACCGGTGGGTGACGCTGCCCGGCGCGTCGCCGCGGACCGTGATCGTCGGCGGCCACCTGGACTCGGTGCCAAATGGCGGCTGGCTGGACGGCCCGCTCGGGACCCTGGCGGGCCTGGAGGCGATCCGCCGCTACCGGCGCGCCGGGACGACGCCTCCCGTGACCCTGGCGGTCGTGGACTTCGCCGACGAGGAGGGCGCGCGGTTCTCGCGCAGCCTCCTGGGGTCCTCCGGCGCCAGCGGGAGCCTGGTGCCCGACGCCGCGCGGCACCTCACCGACCGCCAGGGCGTCCGTCTCGTGGATGCCCTCGCCGAGAACGGCGTCGATCTGGACCGGATGACGGAGGCCCACGCCGCGCTCATGGCCCGCGACCCGCGCGCGTACCTCGAACTGCACATCGAACAGGGGCCGGTGCTCGAGGCCATGGGCCGGCCCGCGGCCGCCGTCATCGGCACCTACGGCGTCGAGCGTCACGTGCTGCGCTTCGTGGGCCAGGCCGCGCACTCCGGCTCCACGCCGATTGCCATGCGGCACGACGCGTTCCTGGCGGCGGCCGAGACCGCCCTGGCCTGCCGCGAGATCGCCCGCCGGCACTCCACACCCGAAATCGGCATGGTGTGCACGGTGGGCACGGTGCGCGTCGAGCCCGCGATCGTCACGGCCGTGCCCGGTGTGTGCGAGATCGCGCTCGATCAGCGCGCGTTCGAAACGCACGTGCTGCAGCAGGCCCTGGCGGACGCCCGGGAGGCGGCGGCGCGGGCGGCCGAGGCCAATGGCGTGACGGTGGAGTGGCGCCATGTGTGGCGCATCGACCCGTGCCGCTTCGACGCGCGGCTCGTGGACCTGTGTGCCGAGGCGGTCCAGGAGGCCACCGGGCAGGCGCCACGGCTGCCGTCCGGTCCGCTGCACGACGCCGTGGAGATGGGTCGCGTCATGCCGTCGGTGATGATGTTCGCCAAGTCCCTGCGCGGCCTGTCCCACTGCAAGGAAGAGGACACGCCCGAGGCCGACCTCGAGGTGACTCTCGACGCGTTCCTCCGGCTGGTCGAGAAGACCGTCGCGATGGTGGCGGCCGCCGAGGCGTAGGCCGTCGCCGGCGGTCGTGAGCCCCTCACTGCATGCTGGTGCCCTTCAGGTACCACTTGCCGCCGAGGCGCACCACCGTGGCGACGCCCTTCACCGGCTTGCCGTCGGCCACGCCCTCGAAGTCCACCAGCGCCTCGTCGCCGTCCACCGTGCCGCCCAGCAGCTTGATCTTGCGGGGCGTCATGGCCCGCATCATCTGGAACATCTCCTTGGCCTCGCCCGACTTCACCGAGGCGCGCATCATCTCCTGCTCCTCCGGCGGGGCGGTGGCGATGAGGGCGTTCATGTCGTTCTTCTCGATGGCGGCGAAGTGCGCCAGAGCCGCCCGGCCCGGCTCGCCGCCGCCGGCCGGGAGCGCCGTGCCGGTCCTGGCGGCCACCGATTCCACCTTCAGGTCGAACGTGACGTCAGTGGTGTCGCCGCCGTCGGCCTTCAGCCGGAAGGTGCCAGCGACGCGGTCCGCGGTCCTGGCGGTGAGCTTCAGGGCCTTGGTGTAGTCGCTGTTGCACGACGAGCCGCCGCCCTGGCCCGTGGAGTAGTCGATGCAGCTGAAGGACCCGTCGGCGTCGATCCGGAGCGTGACGTGGGCCGTGCCCATGCGCATCACGTCGAAGCTGTCGATCTTGCTGTCGCGGGCCGCCGCCTTGCGGTCGAAGGCCGCCGGGAGGAAGGCCACTTCCACGCCGTCGTCGGCCTTGTAGGCCACCGCGTCGGCCACCGTGAAGCTGGCGCCCTTCAGGCTCACCTTGCCCTTCACGTCCGCCCGCGCCGCCGTCGCCGCCAGCACCGCCGCCAGGGTCATGCCCGCCGCCTTCGCGATCCTCATCTCGTGACTCCTTGATCCGGATGGCGCCGGCCCCGTGCCCGCGCCCTGCCGACCTGGCGTCCGTACGTGCACGGACCCCGCTCCTACTAGCGCACTGTCGGACGAAAACCCCGCATCGGTGCCACCCTCGGCCGGGCGTCCCGCACGATACCGGGCCGCCATGTGCCGCGGGGTGCAGGGGGACGGCCCCCGGAATCCGGGCGACCCCGGCGCCCGAGGCTGCTACACTCCGCCGCTGAAGGGGTTCCCATGCACGTGTCCCGCGCCCGCCTCCTCCTCGCCACGGCCGTCCTCGCCGTGGCCGTCGCCGCCTGCCAGTCGTCCGCGCCCATGGCCCCGCCGCAGGCCGGGCCGGCCGCCGGCACCGAGATCCTGTGGGACCGCTACGGCGTTCCGCACATCTTCGCGCCCGATCACGCCAGCCTGTTCCAGGCCTACGCGTACGCCCAGATGGAGGCGCACTCCGAGCTCCTCGTCCGGCTGTACGCCCAGGCGCGCGGCCGCGGGGCCGAGTTCTACGGGCCGGAGTATCTCGATTCCGACCGCTGGGTGCGGACCAACGGCCTGGCCGACACCGCGAAGCAATGGGCGAAGGGCCAGAGCCCCGAGTTCGCCCCGCTCATCGAGGCATTCGCGCGCGGCCTGAACCAGTGGGCGGACGAGCACAAGGCCGACCTCAGCCCCGAGGCCCAGCGCGTGCTGCCGCTCACGGCGGAGGACGTCTACGCCCACGGCCTGCGCACCATCCACTACGACTGGATCGTGAGTCCCCGCCGGCTCGAAACCCGCCTGGCCCGCTGGGAGGACGAGGTGCACGGCTCGAACGAATGGGCCGTGTCGGCGTCGCGGTCCGCCTCGGGCCATGCCCTGCTGATGAGCAACTCGCACCTGCAGTGGGGCGACATCCACACCTACTTCGAGGTGCAGCTCACGGCTCCCGGCGTCACCTCCTACGGCGCCGTCTGGGTGGGCTTCCCGGTGCTGCGCCAGTGCTTCACGGAATTCGTCGGCTGGACGCAGACCACCAACGCCCCCGACGAATCCGACCTCTACGGCATCGTGGAGAAGGACGGCGGCTACGTGCTGGACGGGCAGGTGAAGCCGTTCGAGACCCACGACGAGACCATCAAGGTCCGCCAGGCCGACGGATCGATGCAGGAAGAGACGCTGACGGTGCGCCGCACGGTGCACGGCCCGGTCGTGGCCGAGCGCAAGGGCATGCCGATTGCGATGAAGGTGGTGGCGCTGGATCGGCCCCGGCTCTTCGAGCAGTTCTGGCGCATGGGCCTGGCGAAGAACCTCGACGAGTGGCAGGACGCGATGCGGATGCAGCAGCTCCCGCTCTTCAACACCGCCTACGCCGACCGCGACGGCCACATCGCCTACGTCTACAACGCCACGCTGCCCGTGCACGCCACCGGCGACTACCGTTTCTGGCAGGGCGTCGTGCCCGGCGACCGCGCGGATCTCATCTCCAACGAGATCGTCCCCTACGACCGGATTCCGAAAGTGATCGATCCGCCCCAGGGCTGGATCCAGAACTCCAACGACATGCCGTGGACGTCCACCTACCCGCGGTCGCTGGACCCGAAGGACTTCGCGGCCGGATTCGCCGCGCCCCAGGGCATCACGCAGCGGGCCCAGCGCGGTACCCGCATCCTCAGCACGGCGCCGGAGAAGATCAGCTTCGAGTTCATCAAGGAAGGGAAGCTCTCCACGCGCGTGGAGACGGCCGACGACTTCGTGGACGACATCGTGGCCACGGCCAAGGCCCGAGGGACGGCGCGGGCGAAGAAGGCGGCCGACGTCCTGGCGAAGTGGGACCGTCAGGCCGAGGTGGACAGCGAGGGCATGCTGCTCTTCTACAAGTTCATGACCGCGGCCGGACCGAGCTTCTCGAACATCGGCGGGTTCAAGGTGCCGACCGACGACGCGCGCCCGCTCGAGACGCCGCGCGGGTTCAAGGACCCGGCCAAGGCCATGGCCGTGCTGGACACGGTGGCCGGGGACGTCGAAAAGGAATACGGCTCGCTCGCCGTGAAGTGGGGTGACGTGCTCCGCTTCCGGCGCGGCAACACCGACGTTCCCGGCAACGGCGCGCCGTCCCAGCTCGGCGCCATCCGCACCATCAACGTCTCCGACTTCAAGGACGGCAAGGTCGAGGCGATCTCGGGCGACACCTTCTACGGCGTCATCGAGTTCTCGACGCCGCAGCGCGGCGAGGTGCTGCTGAACTACGGCAACTGGTCCAAGAAGGGCTCGAAGCACATCGACGACCAGCTGCCGCTGGCGTCGAAGAAGCAGCTCAGGCCGATGTGGCGGGACCGGAAGGACATCGAGGCGAACCTGGAGAGCCGGAAGACGTTCGGGACGCCCGAGTCGCACTGAGCGCGCCGGACGCCCTGACGCCGGGCGCGATCACACCCGCAGCAATCCGCGGAATGCCCGGGCGGCGTAGTAGGACTCCGCGCCGTTGTGGTACAGGAACACCTTGCCGTAGCGCCGGTCGCAGAAGAGCGCGCCGCCGAGTGACCGCACGTCTGCCGGTGTCTGGACCCAGCTCGAGGTCTTGCGGTCGAACTCGCCGAGCTCCTGCAGGGCGCGGTAATCGGCCTCGGTCATGAGCTCCACGCCCATCGCCGTGGCCATCTCGACGACGCTGCCTTTCGGCTTGTGCTCTTTCCGTGCGTCCAGCGCGGCGCGGTCGTAGCAGAGGCTCCGGCGGCCGGCGGGGCTCTCGGCGGCGCAATCGCAGAAGGTGAGCACGCCGGTCTTCGGGTCGCGCCCGATCACGTCGGGTTCGCCGCCGGTCGACTCCATCGCGTGGAGGGACCGCAGCGCGTCCCGGCTGGCATCGAGCCTCGCGAGCACGTCGGCCCAGGCCATCGCCGCGTGGCGATGTGCATGTGTCTCGAAGCGATGCTGCAGCGCCTGCAGCAGTCCGTCTCGATCCCGTGCGGTGAACGTCATGGACTGTCGAGTATACGCGCCGACCCCACCCCGCCCTCACGAGGCGCGCTTCGTCTTCCTGTAGATCAGCCAGTACAGCCGCACCACCAGATCGTCCCACCGGTTCTTCTCGCCACGCTCGGTATCGCCGAACATCTGCACGCCGTGGTCCTGGCCGGCCCAGAACGCCCTGAGCGGCGTGTCGTCCAGTCGGGCGAACAGGACGCGGTCGTTGCCGCCGGGCATTCCCTGCACAGCGCGCTGAATCTCGTTCTCCACGAAACGTGACTCCCGAGTGGCCCGCGACCAGAACACGATCACGTATCCGCCGCGCGCCAGGCGTTCGTGGATGCTCGTCTCGATCGTCCTGGCGAAGTCGTCCCCCGCAGCCAGGTCGTCGACATCGATCCATAGATCGAAATGCCGTTCGTCGCGGAGGAATGCCCCGATCGCGCGAACGCGCTCACGATCCTGTCGATGGTACGAGGCGAACGTCGCCAGATCGAGTGCCCGTCCGACGTGCGTCGTCAGTCGTCCCTGGGAATCCGCGGCGAACACCGCCTTGCCCGCCCGAAGTGCGTAGTCGCGCTCGAAGGCCACCCAGAACGAGTCGTCGGAGGGGCCTCCGTCCAGGTACACCAGCCCGTCGCAGCTCGAGAGCGTCTCGAGCAACGCACTGCTCACGAGCTCGTCCGGCGGGACCACAATCGGCGGGAAGGTGACGGGCTCGACGTCCGGCGGCAGCGACGCGATCAGGCGGTCCCGCCGGATCGCGTCGGCATAGGCGTGCGAGATGAAGCACCTGCGGGGCAGTTTCATTGGCCCGTCCGTTCGAATCACGGACGGGACGGCCCCGTGGTGCCCAGGCGTTCGAGGGCCAGCGATCGCGACCAGTCGCCGCTCACGTGCTCCCCGATGCGCTCGATGACGTGCCACAGGGGCCCTCCCGGGGCCTCCTCGGTCAGGGCCTGTCGGCCCAGCGCCGGGTCGGCGCCGGCGGCGAGCAGCAGCCGCATGATGGCCGGGTCCTCGTGACCTGCCGCGATGACGAGCGGCGTCGTCGTGGTGCCGGCCTGGCGGGCGTCGGCGCTTGCGCCGCACTCGAGCAGCACGCGCACCACGTCGATCCGTCGCTTCTGCACGGCGTGCTGCAGCGCGGTCCAGCCGCGGTGATCGAGGTCGGGGAAGACGAAGGCGCGAGCGGTGGCCGTGGAGGCATCCAGGTCGATGCCGGCCGCCGCAAGCGCGCGGATGGCCGCCACGTCACCCGTGCGCGCCGCCCAGATGAGATGTCCGTGCGGGTCGCCCCGGAGGTCGTCCGTCGACGGCGAGAACGTCCCGCACGACGCGCAGAGCGTGGCGGCGACGAACGTGGCGACCCGGGCGGTCATGTCGGCTGCCTCAACCCCTTTGGCTACTGGAAGTGGGCCGGGGCGTAGACGTGCTCGTAGTAGAAGAGCGCCGCGATCGACAGCGCCGTCAGCGTGACCGGCAGCGCCACGCGACGCACGAGCGGCCAGGGACGCGACCAGTCGGCGGTGGCCAGGTACACGAGCATCGCCGGCACCATCAGGGCGATCGAGAGCTGGAAGATGTGGGCCGGCGCTTCCTCGTCGGCGGCGGGCGGCCTGTCGAAGCCCTTCAGCCACGCCAGGAACCAGGGGACGATCGACGCCGTCAGCGACAGGACCAGGAGCGCGACGGCGCTCATGCGGTTGATTCGCGTGTTGGTCATGATCGGGCCTCGAGTGGCGGTGTCGGCAGTGGTCACGGGATCACCGGGCCTTCCGCGCGTGGCGGATGATGGCCTCCATGTGATCGAGATACTTCTGGAGCGCCAGCCGTCCTCGCGCCGTCAACTGATACTCCGTGCGCGGCATCCGGCCCTCGAAGCTCTTGGAGCAGGCCAGATAGCCCGCCTCCTCCAGCTTTCGTGCGTGGACGCTCAGGTTGCCGTCCGACGTGTCCGTGGCGGCCTTGAGATCGGTGAAGCTCATGGGCGCCTGCGCGGCCAGGGCGCTGACGATGGCCAGCCGCGTCCGGTCGTGGATCAGGCGGTCGAGATCGGCGGGCGCCGCGGCAGGCGTGGCCCGCGCCACGGGTGTGGCCGCCCGCGACGGCTCGGCCTCGCGCCGGCGAGTGGCGCCGCGACTAGCCGCCATATCGCCTCGCCACCAGGCTGCCGAACACCACGTGGAGCAGGCCGAATCCCGCGCCGAGCCACAGATCGCCGAATCCGTTGACGAGCGAGGCCGCGCCGCCCAGCGCCATCAGCGCCACGCCGAGCCAGGTGAGGATCTGCACGCTGGCTGTCGCCCCCGCCAGCACGCCGGCGCCGTAGAGCAACAACCACGTGGGCGGCAGCGCCTCGTAGGCGCCCTGCCGGACGAGACCGGCGGTCAGGACGGCGCCGGCGACCAGTGCCGGCAGGAAGCCCTGCAGGAACCGCCGGCCCGACGCGGACCAGATGGCCACCTGGTGGCGCTGCGCCTTGAGGTGCAGGGTGACCAGGCCGATGCTGCCCGCCACGACGGCCGCCAGCAGCCAGACCGTCAGCCATGTCCGCGGATCCGGTGCGCGGCTGGCGCCGACGGCCGCCGCCAGGCCCACCGCCCCCATGCCCACGCCGCCCCAGCCCGGCACCACCGTGAACGACGCGCTGCGCGCCATCGTGGCCCGGATGAACTCCAGCGAGTCGGCGGCGCGGTCGTCGAGTCCGGTGGAGCGCACCAGGGAACCTTAGATCAAAGTTCTTTGTTCTGTAAAGTAGATTCGCCCGCCGGCCCCCGGGGAAGAGGACCGGTGGGCCATGACGGGCGCGAGCGGTGGGACTACGGCGCGATGGTGATCTTCTCCACCGTCCAGGTGGAGCAGTCGCCCTTGTAGAGCACGGCCTCGGACTCGCAGTGCAGCTCGTGCACCAGGCAGCCGCTCTGCCCGTGGCCGAGGCTGGTCTGCGCCCAGCCCACGAGCGTGCCGTCCAGGCTGAACTTGTAGATCTTGCCGTTGCCGTCGCCGCTGAAGAGGTACTGCGTGGCGCCCGGCGACACGCAGACGGACCACGGCGCGCCCATGCCCTCGATGATGCGCACGGGCTCCAGGTCGGGATTGAACACCTGCACCCGGCGGTTGCCGCGGTCGGCCACGTAGATGTTGCCCGTGGCGTCGGAGGTGATGCCGTGAGGCGTGTTGAACTGGTTCGGCGCGGCGCCGCGTTCGCCGATGGCCTTCACCCAGGTCCCGTCCTTCGTGAACTTCGCCACGCGCGAGTTGTTGTACCCGTCGGACACGAAGATGTTGCCGTCGTTGTCCCAGGTGACGTCGGTGGGCCGGTTGAAGACGCCGGGCCGCGGGTTGGGCGTGCCCTCCAGGTGATCGCCTTCCTCCGTGAAGCGCTCGAGCCAGTCGAGCGGCTCTTCCTTCCGCCCGAGCACCATCGCCACGCTCGCGTCCGGCCGGTACTTGATGACCATGTTCGAGCCTTCGTCCACGACCCACACGTTCTGGTCCTTGTCCACGCGGACCGTGTGAGCGAAGCCGGCGCCGTAGCTGTTCGGCCCCCACTCCTTGACGTACTTCAGCGAGGGGTCGAACTCGAACAGCATCGAGGCCGCGCTGCCCTTCACCTGCGCGGTCTTGCCGGTGCGCGAGAACACGAACAGGTTGCCGGCGGCGTTCTTCGCCACCCCCACGGTCTCGCCGATCGTCTGCCCAGGCACCGACAGGTTGAGCACCTGCTCGGTGACCTTGAGCTGGGGCGTGGCCTTCTCCAGCTCCTCTTGTTTGGCCCGCTGCTCGGCGGTGCCAGCCAGGCCGCCGCCGGCCGGTGGGGCGGCCGCCGGCGTGGCCGGCGTGTCCTGCGCGGTGGGGGCTGGCTGACCGGGAGGTGTCGAACACGCCACCAAGCCGACCGCCAGGGTCGTCGACAGCATCAGGCGGATGGTCATCGGTCGATCTCCTCGAAGAAAGGCGCCGAACCCGGTTCGGGCGAAAACGTCGCCGAGTATACCCCTGCGGTCGAGCGCCCCGCGGGCCGTCCAGCGCCCGCGCGCGATTGCGTTGTTACAAACCGATGACATCCCCCGGGGCGCGCGCGTCCGGCCCGCGCCGGGCGTGCGGTTGACCCGGCAGGGACGTCCGATGGAGCATGACGTGCCGCGACGCCTGCGGCCTCCGCAGACGTCGCGCGGAGGCGTTGCACGCCCCTCCCGGCGCACGCCGACATGAACGCATTCGACACCGCCGCGGTGCTGATTGCCGTGGCCGCGCTTTCCGGCTACTTCAATCACCGCATCCTCAAGCTGCCGGCCACCACGGGCACGCTCGCCGTGGCCCTCGTGAGCTCATTCCTGCTCGTCGCCGTCGATCGAGTGGCGCCCGCGTGGGGGCTGCGGACCGCGGTTGCCGAGTTCCTGGGCGAGATCGACTTCAACGAGGCGCTCATGCACGGCATGCTGAGCTTCCTCCTGTTCGCCGGCGCCCTCCACATCGACCTGGACGATCTCTTCCGGAACAAATGGACGATCGGCACGCTCGCCACCGTCGGGGTGCTCATGTCCACGGCGGCCGTCGGCTGGCTGATGTACCTGGCGTTCGGGATGGTCGGCGTGGAGGTGCCGCTGGTCATCTGCCTCGTGTTCGGCGCGCTCATCTCGCCCACCGACCCCATCGCGGTGATGGGGCTCCTGAAGGAGCTGAAGGCGCCACGGAGCCTCGAGGCGCAGATTGCCGGCGAGTCGCTCTTCAACGACGGCGTCGCGGTGGTCGTGTTCTTCGCCCTCGTCTCGGTCGCGGGCCTGCACGGCGTCGAAGTGGAGACGATCCGGGTGACGGCCACCGGGCTGACGACGTTCTTCCTGCGCGAGGTCCTCGGCGGCGCGGCGCTCGGCCTGGGCCTGGGCTACGTCGGGTACCACGCGCTCAAGAGCCTCGACGACCACTCGCTGGAGCTGCTCATCACGCTGGCCCTGGTGATGTTCACCTACTCGCTCTCCTTCTGGGTGCACGTGTCGGGGCCCATCGCGGTCGTGATCGAGGGCCTGCTCATCGGGAACCCGGGCCGGCGCTTCGCGATGAGCGAACGGACGCGCGAGCACGTGGACGCCTTCTGGCAGATGCTCGACGAGATCCTGAACGCGGTCCTCTTCCTCCTGCTCGGCATCGAGGTGTTCGCCGTGCCGGCGGGCGTCACGCCGCTGCTGGTGGGCCTGGTGGCCGTGCCGGTCGCGCTCCTGGCGCGCCTGGTGTCGGTCAGCGCGCCCATCGCGGCCATGAGCATCCGGGGCCGCTACCTGCCCGGCATCGTGCCGGTGCTGACGTGGAGCGGCCTGCGCGGCGGCATCTCGGTGGCCATGGTGCTGTCGCTGCCGCCGTTCCCCGCGCGCGACTACCTCCTGGCCGCCACCTACGCGGTCGTCGTCTTCTCGATTCTCGTGCAGGGCCTCACCGTGCGCCGCGTCCTGTTGCACTACGGCGTCGGCGATGCCGCGGCGAGCGCCTGACACCGGGCGGCGCGGGACGAAACTGCGCATCGCCGGTCAGTGTGGCCCTTGCCGCCGGGCCGACCGATGGCCGACGATCGGGTTCGGAGTCTCACGTCACCCATGCACTACGCCCTCACATCCGCCAATCTCGACGCCATCGTCGCCGGCTTCCAGCGCGACGGCGTCGTCGTCCTCACCGATGTCGATCCCGGCCCGCTCGACATCCTGACCCGCATGCTCGCGGAGCAGAGCGGGTTGTCGGCGGCCGCGATTCGCGCGGCAGGGCAGGCTGGCGGCGCCGAGATCACGGGCGACGTGCGGGCGAAGCTGGCGCGCGGACAGATGACGCCCGAGCTCCGTGACGCCAGCCACGCCGTGTTCGGCGAGCTGCTCGTCAGGCTCGTGGGGCCGCTCGTCCACACGAGCCAGACGTTCCACTACCAGCTCAAGCCGCGCGCCCAGCGCGACGTGATCCTGCACGGCTATCACGGCGACGGCCGCGAGGTGCAGTCGCTCTACGGCATCCACAACGAGTTCACGGCCGCCCGGGTGCTGACGACGCCGAGCGCCGTCGTGTGCTGGGTGCCCCTCAACACGTTCGACGGCAAGGCGCTGTACTTCTACCCGGGCTCGCATCGGCACGGGCTGCTGGCCAACCGCTGGCTGCCTCGACACGATGCCTGCGACGGCATCGATCGCGTCGGTCCGGTCGTGGAATACCAGCCGCGGCTCGGCGAGGTCGTGATCTTCCACTTCCTGATGCTGCATGGAAGCGGCGCGGCCGTGCTCCCGGAGCCGACGCCCGGGCCCCAGCCCACGCGCATCAGCTGCGACCTGCGGTTCTTTCCCTTCGCCGGGATCCTGGACTCCGAGGCGTCCATGCTCCGGCCGGAGCCCGTCGCCTGGATGCGCGAGCAGGAGCGCGCGCTGGACGACGACCTGCTGCGGGCTCCGCTGTGGGAAGCCCTGGCCTACCTTGGCCAGCCGATTCGCTGGCCCGCCTTGCCGGACCATTCGGTCGCGCACTGGGGACGGTTCGTGGAAGGCCTGGTACAGGGCGACGCCGCCGCGCGCGAGGACGCCATTCGCCACCTGGTGAACACGGCGATCGGGTTCGACCCGATCGACAGCTACCTCGAGCGGTTCGCCCCCGCGGCGCTCACGCCCACGCCGTACGCCTCGATCGCGTCGCTGGTGCCGGAGGCCGAACGGATGCAGCAGGCCCTCTCCGCCTAGCGCGGACGTGTGCGGCCGGCATCACCGGCCGTCCGGCGCTCGGCCGTCGTCCCTACTGGCACGTCGCAGTGCCGCACTTCGCCGCGCGCACGTCGTGCGCCTGGTCGTGGTAGCCGACGATCGGCAGGCCGTCTGGTGCCACGGCGATCGACGGGAAATAGCCCGTTTCGGAGGAGGCGTCGTCGACGAGCGACACGACGTTGCCCGCCGTGCAGGTGGCGTTGCCGCAATGCGTCACTTGCAGGGCCCACAGCGTGGTGTCCTGCGCCCCGATGAGGGGCAGGCCGTCGGGGCCGATGACCATCCTCGGCGAGCGGGCGCCCGGCATGACGGTCGTCGTGGCGCTGGTGCAGGCGACGTCGGTGCAGTGTGTCACGCGCAGCGCCCACGACGGTTCATCGCCGTGTACGACGATTGGACGGCCGTCGGCGCCGATCGCGATGGAGGTCCGGTTCCCGGCCTTCGTACCTGGGGCGTCGACCGTGGTCGAGACATTGCCAGCCGAGCACTGGATGTCGCCGCAGTGCGTGACGCGCAACGCTCCGGTGGAACCGGTCAATTGCTGGTGGCTGATGATGGGCAGGCCGTCCGCCCCAATGGCGATCGACGAGTAGAACCCGGCGAAGCCCGTCGCCGGGGCGTCCACCGTCGTCGAGGTGCTGCGGCCCGTGCACGCGATGTTTCCGCAGTGCGTCACCCGAAGGGTCGCGGGGACGCTGAAGTCCACGTGGCTGATGATGGGCAGTCCGTCGAGCCCGATCGCGATGGACGACCAGGCGCCGACCGCATTGGTCGAGAGATCCGGAGTCGTCGTCGTGGAGGCCGTGCACGTGACGTTCTGGCAGTGCGTCACGAGCAGTGTGAGGGCCGTGTCGTCCAGATGGCTGATGATGGGGAATCCGTCGGTGCCGATCGCGATGGCGGGCTCGAGGCCTGCGGAGGTCCCGGCCGGTGGGAACACGATGTCGTTGCCCAGCGTGCAGGCCGGATTGCCGCAGTGCACGACCCCCAGAACCTTGCTGCCCTCCTGGCGGAACGCCATGATCGGCATCCCGTCGCTGCCGATGGCGACGGCCGGTGCCGTACCGGACGCCACGCTGGTCAGGGCGTCCGAGCAGACGACTGATCCATTGGCATTGACGCCGCGCAGCGCCTGGCCCTTGGGACACGTGCCGGACACCCGGGCCTGCACCTGGGCCTGGTTGATCTGGGCGGCACCGACCGCCGCCGGCGCGAGGGCGGCCGTCGTCACCGCGCCCGCCGCGAGGTGGACGGCCGTGACCGAGCCGGCCGTGAGCCCGCCGGGCGCTGGCGGGGCCGGCCGCGGGCTGCCGCCCGTGTGGGCGCCGAACGCGAACGTGCCGCCGTGGCCCGCGCCGTCGGTCCAGGGACCGCCGAGCGTGGCCGGCGAGATCCGGGCGTCGATGTCCAGGCCGCGGCCTCCCGGCGCCGTGACCAGGTGGAGGCCGAACCCGATGGTGCCGTCGGGATTGGGCGTGGCAGTGCCGACGAGCGTGGCGCGCTGGCCCGCACCGCACTGGTCGTCGAAGCCATCGAGCCCGTAGAGCGCGCCGTGCTGCGTGATCTGGACCGTGACGACATTGCAGTACGGCTGGAGCTGCCACGAGAACGTGCCCAATGCCTGAGCGCTGGCCGGGGGTGCCACCATCGCCGCCAGGCCCAGGAGCCCCGCCGTCCACGCCGCCACCCGACCCGTCGCGCCCCGATCCGCTGCCGTCATCGCGCTCCCCGTTCCGGCCCGGTGACGACGGGGCCCACTCCAATGAAACGGAATCGCGACCGGCACCCGGCCAGCCCGGTCCAGGCGGCCGGGCGCGCGCGGCGTGTCCGCCCCGTGCTCCCGATTGCGTTCACCGGAAGCAGCGGAGAACCGCGAGGATGTGCGTGAGTCCAGGGCTAGGACGGGTCGGCCGCCGCGAGCTGGGCGTACAGCCACGTGCGGGCCTTGAGCCAGTCGCGACGCACCGTGCGGTCCGACACGCCGAGATCGCGCGCCACTTCCTCGTCGGTCATCCCGCCGAAGAAGCGGCACTCCACGAGGCGCGCGAGATGTGCGTCCTCGTCGGCGAGCCGCGTCAACGCTTCGTCGATCGCCAGCACCAGGTCCGCCTGGTCCTGCACGGCCAGGTGCCGCTCGTCCAGCTCCACCGCCGTCCACCCGCCGCCCCGCTTCCGCGCGCCGCGTGCCCGTGCCTCGTCGACCAGCACGGTGCGCATGACGCGCGCGGCGTAGGCATAGAATCGGACGCGATCCTCGAACTTCGCCTGCGTCTGGTCGATGAGCCGCAGGTACACCTCGTGGATGAGCACCGTGGTGGTCAAGGTGCGGCCCGGCGGCTGCCCCGCGCGCTGGCGGCGCGCGATGCGGCGCAGCTCCTGGTAGACGAGCGGGAACAGGGCGTCGAGCGCCTGCCGGTCGCCCGCGCTGGCGCGCTGCAGGATCTCGGTGACCTGTCCGGGAGTGGGAGCCGGGGCGTCGGACATCGGCGAACGCGTGGTCCGGGCATCATAGCGTGCGGCTCCGCCCGATCCGCCGCGGAGGAGGCATGACGGACGTCTCGTTGCGGGACTGGGACGACGTGGGCGAGCTCGTGGAGCGCGCGCTCGAGCGTCCCGAGGCCGAGCGTGCCTCGTGGATCGAGGCGCAGTGCGGCGCCGACCCCGCGCGCCTCGCTTCCGCCAGGCGGGTACTCGCGGCGGCCCAGCGGGCCGGCGCCTTCCTCGACCGTCCGGCGGTCGAGCTGGCGTCCGACCTGATGCACGACGCCGCCTCCGTCCCTGCGCATCCGCCCGGCTACATGGTGGGTGCCTACCGGCTGATTCGGCCGATCGGCCGCGGCGGCATGGCCGACGTGTACCTGGCGGCGAGGGCCGACGACGAGTTCACGCGCGAAGTGGCCGTGAAGATCGTCCGCGAGGGGCTGGGCGGCGATCTGCTGAGCCGGTTCCGCGTCGAGCGGCAGGTCCTGGCCACGGTCGATCATCCGCACATCGCGCGCCTGTTCGACGGCGGCGTCACCGACGACGGGCGCCCGTACCTCGTGATGGAGCTCGTGCAGGGCCAGCCCATCGATCGGCATGCGGACCAGCGGCGTCTGACGATCGACGAGCGACTCGCCCTGTTCCTCCAGGTGTGCGATGCGGTGGACCGCGCGCACCGGCACCTCGTCGTGCACCGGGACCTGAAACCGGCCAACATCCTGGTGACGGCCGAGGGCGCCGTGAAGCTCCTCGATTTCGGCGTCGCCAAGCTGCTCGAGAACGGCGATGGCGGTGGAGACGCCCCGGCCACCAGATCCGGCGCGCGGCTCATGACGCCCGAGTACGCGAGCCCGGAGCAGTATCTGGGGGAGCCCGTGACCACGGCGGCGGACGTGTATGCCGCCGGCGTCGTCCTGTACGAGCTCCTGACCGGGCGCCGGCCGTGGGAGGACGACGAGGCGTCGATGGCGGCGCTGGAGCGCCGGGTGCTTGACGGCACCATCGAACTGCCGAGCCGCGTGTGTCGGCGTGACGGTCCCCGGTCTCCGGCGGCGGACCGGGCCGCTGCGCGGCGCGGCACCGTCGATGCGCTGGCGCGCGAACTGGCCGGCGATCTCGACAACATCGTCACCACGGCGCTCCGGCGCGAGCCGAATCGCCGGTACCCGTCCATGGCGGCATTCAGGGACGACATCGAGCGCTCCCGCAGCGGCCTGCCGGTGCTGGCGCGTCCGTCCACCGTGCGCTACCGGGCGTCGAAGTTCCTGCGGCGGCATCGTCTGGCCGTGGCCGCGAGCGTCGTGGCGACAGCGGCCCTGGTCGTCGGCGGGACGACTGCGCTCGTCCAGGCGCGGGCGGCGGCTCGCGAAGGCCGGCGCGCGGCCGAAATTCGCGACTTCCTCCTGAGCGTCTTCGAGGTGTCCGATCCCGACCAGGCGCGCGGGCAGGCCGTGACGGCGCGCGAGCTGCTCGATCGAGGCAGCGACCGGGTGGAACGGTCGTTGGCGGCCGATCCCGACCTGCGCGCCGAGATGCGCGGCGTGCTGGGCGACCTGTACTCGCGGCTCGGCCTCTACGATCGCGCGGGCCCGCACATGGAGGCCGCGGTGGCGGCAGCCCGCGCCGAGCCCTCGGATCCGGCCACGCTCGCCGCCCGCCTGACGGCGCTGGGCGAGGTCCGCGCCCTCCAGGGCGACACGGACGTCGCCGAGCGTCGGTTCGAGGAGGCGCTCACCCTCGCGCGCACGGCCGAAGGGCCGCGCGGCCCCCGGGCGGCGGCCGCCCTCACCGGACTGGCCCGCGTCCAGGCCGCCCGCGCGTCCTTCGGTGACGCCGAACGCACGATGCGCGAGGCTCTGGCGATCCGGCGGGAGCAGGCCGACGCGCCCGGGCTCATCGACGCGCTGAACGGGCTCGGCAGCCTGTTGACGACGGCCAAGCGGCCGCTCGACGCCGTGCCCTACTTCGACGAGGCGCTCACCCTGGCGCGGACCACCTATGGGGATCTGCACACCGACGTCGTGCGCACGGAGTGCAACCTGGCGGAAGCACGGCACCAGGCCACGCAGTACGCCGAGGCGTTGGCGCTCTTCGCGCCATGCCTCGACGGACGGCGGCGGCTGCTGGGCGACCTCCACCCCGACGTCGCCGACGCCCTGAACAACATGGCGGAGGTGCACGGCCAGATGAACCAGTACGAGGACGCCGAGCGCGAGTTCGCCGAGGCGCTGTCGATCCAGCGTGCGGCGTTCGGCGAGCGCAGCCGGCCGGTGGCGGCCACGCTGAACAACGTCGCCATCGTCGAGTACATGCGCGGCCGGTACGACGAGGCAGCCGCGCGGTTCGGCGAGCTCGTCGACGTGTGGCGCGACGTCATCGGACCGGACCATCCGGACACCTGGGCCACCGTGAACAACCTCGCGATGTCCTACATGGCCGGCGGTCGACTCGAGGAGGCCGAGCGCATCCTGCGCCAGGTCGTGGACGCCAGGCGGCGCCTGTTCGGGCCCGACCACGCCGAAACCGGCGAGTCGCTGTCGAATCTCGGTCAGGTGCTGTTCCGGCGGGGCCGCTTCGCCGAGGCGCGACGACTGGCGGACCAGGCGCTGGGGATCTACCGCGCGGCCTATCCCGGCGGCCACGTGATGACGGCCATCGCGCTCGTGGCGCGGGGCCGGGCGGAGCTGGGACTCGGCCTCGCCCGTGACGCGCTGGCATCGTTCGACGCGGCCATGGCCGAACGCACCGCGCAGTTCGGCGAGACGCACCTGCAGACGGCCGAAGCCCGGATCGGCCGCGGCCGGGCGCTCGCGGCCCTCGGGCGGACCGGCGAGGGCCGCCAGGAGATCGAGACCGCGCTGGCGCACCTCCATGCGGCCGGCCGCGACGACAGCAGGACGGCGGCGGACGGGCGTGCTGCCCTGGAGGACCTGCGCGAGTAGCCGGCCGGTGCGTCCGGCGGGCCCAGGTCCCGCGCGTGCCCCCCAACGCGCGCCGCCGGACTCAGCGGATCTGGTCGCTCGGCGTGCCCTCGGGAATCAGCACGGCAAGGTCGAACCCCGAGATCATGCGCAGCAGCCGGGGGTCCAGATCCTTCTGCCGGATGGCCCAGCGGCGCATCTCCCGGAAGTCGAAGAGCGACCAGCCCCGCTCGGCGAGCGCCCGCTCGAAGATCGGCTTGGCGAAGGGGAAGTCCGACACGCCGGGCCCCACCTGGTCGACGGGAGCGGCGATGTAGGGCGTGCCCACGCCGGCGAAGCGCCGCTGCTGGCCCTTCACCGCCATGACGAGCAGGTGCAGCGACGGCGTGCCTCGCCCATCCGCCACCTCGGCGACGTAGTTCCCGAGCTCCCGGCTCTCGAGCAGGTTCAGGCCTTTCATCACGTGATACGCGCCGAACTTGAAGAGCGCCGGCGGCGGCGCCGCGCGCCGGTCGGGCGGGAGCTGGTCGACGTAGTAGCGCTTCATCAGCGCGGCGCGGGTAAGGTTGCTCTGGTAGCCCGACTGCCCGTTGAGGGCGTAGATCCGCCGGCTGTCGAGCAGCGACGCGACGAGGGCGGCATCGCCCGGGGTCCTCCCCCGTGCGAGGCGGTCGCGCAGGGCCTCGAGCGCCTCGGCCGGGCCCGTGAGCATGAAGAGATCGAGCGGATTGCCGCTGGCCACGGCCCGTTCGTAGGCCTGCCGCTCGAGGGACAGCAGGCCTGGAATGGCGTCGTCCTTCGCGGTCACGGACTCGAGCAGCATCCGCGACGCGCCCATCAGTTCCTGGTCCACGCCCGTGATGCGCAGGCCGGGTCCGGTGGCCGCGCGCGCCTGGCGCAGGAACTCCAGCTCCTGCGCCAGGTCGTAGAAGGCCAGGCTGAACGGATACTGCCGCACCCAGCGGCGGACCTCGGCCTCGGGGTCGTCAGCGTCGACTGCGCGCGTGAGGCGGCGCCCCGCTTCCGGCCCCACTTCCAGCACGAGGTCGCGGACGCCCCGCTTCGCGAGGTCGCGGAAGACCGCCGCCGAGAAGGCCGGAATCTCGGCCAGCCCGTGGTCCTCGCCGATCAGCACGTACGGCGTGGCCTGCAGGGCGGCGCGCAGCACCTCCGCGCCGGCCCCCTCGAGCCGGCCGTCACGGAGCGCGATGGGCCGTCGCACCGACACGAGCGTGTCATCGAGCGTCGGCGTCTGGGCGCCGCCGGCCACGACCCCGAGCATCGTCAGCGCGCCGGCGAAGGCGAGGTGTTTCATGCGGTGACAGACGCGTCGGCGGGCCACCAGGTTCACTCGCCTCGCGCGTCGTGGGACCCCAGCGGTGGAACGCGGGGTGCGGGAGCGGCGGTCAGCCCAGCCCTTCGGTCCGCATCGCCCGCCGGTAGGCCACGGCCACGGCGTCGAACGTCAGGTGCAGCTCGTCGGCCAGGTCGAACGGCACCTGCTCGGGACGCTGCGACTCCACGATGCGCTGGTCCTGTCCGAAGATGACGCGCTCGAACTCCTGCAGCGTGCTGTCCGGGTCGTCCAGGTCGTAGTTCCGGCCGATGATGCAGTAGCCGCGGCAGCGGTCGGCCTTCTCGGGCTGCGAGGCGAAGAAGTAGACCATGCCCTTCTCGCCGCCCCAGCCCAGGCGAAGCACGATCGTGTAGGGCAGGTGCAGCTCGTAGCGGCTGCGGCGCTCGGGCCGCTCGGTGACGGCGTTGCCGAACACCGGGAACTCGTCACTGTTGGGCGCCTCGGGCCGGACGATCGTGTAGTGCAGCACGTGGCCGCGCGTCTCCACCGCGTGCTCGGGCACGACCGGCCGCGCCGGGTCGCCGAGCAGGCCCGGATGCACCCACGGGAAGTGCCCGAAGTCCGTGAAGTTCTCGACCTGCCGGGACGCGTCCGCCTGCCAGGCGAAGGGCCCGGTGTTCACCACCTTGAAGGTGCCGGACTCGAGCTCGGGCACCTCCGGTAGCGGATACGCGGCCTCGCCGTCGGCCAGGCACACCCACACGAGGCCGTAGCGCTCCTGGCACTGATAGACCGGCGTCCTGGCCTTCCTGGGAATCGTGGCGTGCGCGGACTGCGGGATCCGGACGCACGCCCCCGACCGGTCGTAGCGCCAGGCGTGGTACGGGCAGACGAGGCAATCGTCCTCGACCCAGCCCAGTGACAGCGCGGTGCCGCGATGGATGCAGAGGTCGCGCATGGCGTGGGCCCGGCCGTCGGCCGTTCGCCACACCACCACGGCCTCGCCGAGCAGCGTCGCGGCCACGGGCGACTCGGTCACCTCGTGTGCGTAGGCCACGGGGTGCCAGCAGCGGAAGAGCCCGTCCGGGAACGTCGCGGCCGCGCCTGCCATGCGAGGCGGGTATGCTACCACCCGGTCGGAGGTGCGATGGGGTCCCGAGTCCGTTGGCTGATCGCGGCAGTCGTCCTGGCGGCGCTGACCGATTGCGCGCCCGAACCCGCCGCGCCTGCCGTCGTGACGCTGCGCCCGGGGGTCGTGACGATCGCCATCACCGGCAACGCCACCGACGATCTCGACCCCGAAGCCTGGATGAACCGCTACGCGGAGCGGCTCGCCGCGGACCTCGGTCTGAAAGCGGAGTGGATGGTCGTCCCCTTCGACCGATCCTGGGAGCTGGCCGGGAAGGACGTCGTGGACGTGGTGGCGACGAACCTCGCGAACTTCCCCGATCGGGTGAGCCCAGGTGGGACCTTCTCGTCGCCCTTTCTCTACGAGCAGCGTGCGCTCCGGATCCGCGCGGCGGATCGCGAGCAGTACCGCACGATCGCGGACTTCACCGGCAGGAAGATCGGCGCCGTCACCGGCATGGCCGCGCACCGCGATCTGCTGAAACGCGCGCCAGCGGGCGTCGAGGTGGTGGCCGCGGGCACGTTCCCCGACCTCTATGCGATGTTCGACCGGGGCCAGTTGGACGCGGTGGCGCAGGCGGAGTACTTCACCCTGGACGGCCGCGTGATTCCGTCCTACGGCCCGGAGCTGGCCCTCATCGACCACCACGACCTGAACCCCGGCCAGCGCGAGGAGTCGGTGTTCGTGGTGCGCGACAGGAGCACGGGCCTGCTCGAGGCCGTCAACGCCTTCGTGGCGCGGACGCCGTTCCCGCTGCACCTGGCGCGCTGAGCCGGCGCACGTTGCCTCGTTTCAGGCCCGGGACTCGCGGCTGCGGCGGGCGGGCGCGCGCAGACGTGCGCTGGCCTTGCGGAACGTGTTGCGAAAGCGCGCCGGCGGCGTCCCATGCTCGCGCCGGAAGGCGCGGTTGAACCCCGCCTCCGAGTCGTAGCCCACCTCGGCGGCGATGTCGGCGACCCGGCGACTCGTTGCCTGGAGCAGTTGGGCGCCGAGTTGCAGCCGCCACCGCGACAGGTACGTCATGGGCGGCTCGCCCAGGAGCAGCCGGAAGCGTTCCGCCAGGACCGACCGCGACACACCAGCCGCGCTGGCCAACCGCGCCAGCGTCCACGGCCTGGCCGGACCGGCGTGCATGAGCGCCAGCGCCCTGCCAACCTCCGGATCGCGCGCGCCGGCCAGCCAGCTGCGGTGTTCGGCGGGCAGCGCGGCGACGTGGCGCCGCAGCGTCTCGATGAACAGCGCTTCCGCCAGCCGCGCGAGCACCGCCTCGCCTCCGGCGCTGGCGGCCTGGCCGTCGGCGACGGAGTTCCGGATGGCCTGTTCGAGCCACTGGCCGGATCCGTCCTGGCGGACGTGGACCTTGAGCATGGGCGGCAGTCCCGCGAGGAAGGTTCGACTGAGCCGCGGATCGCAGGACAGATAGCCGCAGACGAACCTCGTGACGGCGCCGCCGCCGCCGGCGCGGGTCGTTCGAAGGCCCTGGTCGAGGATGCGATGCAGCTCGCCTTCGTAGTCCACGGCCTGGCTGCCGGCGCCGCTGCCTACGACGTGCGCGTCACCGTGCGGGAACACGATCAC
Source organism: Vicinamibacterales bacterium (assembly GCA_041394705.1). Lineage (GTDB taxonomy): Bacteria > Acidobacteriota > Vicinamibacteria > Vicinamibacterales > UBA2999 > CADEFD01. Next base: position 28,740 of record JAWKHS010000016.1, on the reverse strand, counting down.
GTCGCCGGCCTCGAACGGCACGAGCGCACCGCCCTCGAGTCCGGCGACGCCCCGTCCGTCGGTCACGAGGTGAAAGATGATCACGTGCCCGTCGCCGGGCCCGATGTGGGGCGCCAGGACGGTCGACGGCGGCGTGCGGACCGCCCAGGGCGCCGTGAACTCGCCGTTGAAGTAGAACGCGCCTCTCAGCGTGACGGTCGCCAGGACCTCGGAGAGGACATCCATGCGCTGTGGGCCCGCCACGCGGACGGGAGGCAAAGCCCGCCGGACGCGCCGGCAAGCGACGTCGATGATACCTCGCGGCGGCAAATTGCCACGGACGCCGGGACAAGCGCCGGCCGCCCGCCTGCCTCACAGTGAAGAAGTCGCGACGTCGCGACCGTGACGCCTCGAAGGGAGATGCACCAATGACCATGACACAGACGACAGTCAACGGCCTCGACAGGGAAGGGTTGCTGCAGACGGTCGGCCTCATTCGGGCTGACAGCGGACTGGCCAGGTTCCAGTTCCGGCTGGATCATCAGTGGCTGGCCGGCAGCCGCAGCCGCTCCACGATCCGCGGGTTCTTCGGCGCGGGCCAGGAGCACCAGCACGACGCGCCGTTCGTCCTCGACGCCGACGAGTCGCACGTCCTGCTCGGCTCGGACTCCAGCCCCAGCGCCGGCGAGCTGCTGCTGCACGCGCTGGCCGCGTGCGTCACCGGATCGATCGTCTACCATGCGACGGCCCGTGGCGTGGCGATCGAGAAGATCGAATCCACGGTGGAGGGGGACGCGGACCTTCGCGGCTTCCTCGGGCTCGACCCATCCGTGCGCAACGGGTTCACGCGGATCCGGATGAACTTCAGGATCAAGGCGGACGTGACCGACGCGCAGCTGCAGGAGATCTTCGAGCTGGGCCCGAGGTTCTCGCCCGTGTTCGACACCCTGACCAAGGGCGTCCAGATCACCGCGACCGCCGAACGCCTCTCGTGAGCCCGCCTCGACGGTGCCCGGTGCCCGCGGCCCATGCCCATCGGCGTGCGGCGGCGGGCATCGCTGGTGCCATCCCTCCTGGGCGCCCGCGACCCCGGACGGATGGCACTCCATGTTCGACTGCGTGTTCGTCCCTCATCCCAACCGGTGCACCGGCAAGGACCTGGACGGCGCTCAGGCTGGAGGTTGCGACGGGATCGCGCCCAGCTGCTGCATCATCGTGAGCTGGTCCACCACGCCCCAGTGCTCGCGCGCGCGGCCATCGTCGCCGAAGCGAATGATGTCGATCAGCTGGGCCTCGACACGCCTGCCCGAGGGCGGCATCCCCATGAACTCGCCCTGGTGCGTTCCCGTGACGCGCACGCGCGCCACCGCCTTGTCGCCGCTGACGATCACGTCGTCCGGCGTCATGCGCATGTCCGGGAATGCCGCGACCAGCATCTTGAAATAGCCGATGACGCCCGCCCTGGTGGGTGGAAAGCCCGGCAGGGGCTCGCGCTCCGCGAAGTCGTCGGCCAACAGCCGCCCGAACCCGTCGATGTCGCCCGCGTTGATGAGGTCGTAGAAGTGACGAATCGATTGCGCGTGGTCCATCGGGCCTCCGGTTCTTCAGTACACGAACGGCACCAGGGCCCGCGTGGTCCTGGCGTAGTCGCGGTAGTCTGGATACCGCGCGAACAGCAGTCGGTCTTCCGCGGACACACGGGCCACGGCCAGGGCAGTGACTCCGAGCCCGGCCGCCACGGTTGCAGGAGACGCATGGGCCGCCACGCTCGCCCACAGGAACAGGAGGACCGCCGCGTACATGGGATGCCGCACCAGCCTGTACGGGCCGCCCCTGATCAGCGAGGCGCCGGCGGGTGCGGCGCCCACCCGGAAGGTGCCCCTCGCAAACGAGGCGCGCGCCCACAGGTTGAGCGCGACGGCCGCGAGCTGCACCGCGATGACCAGCGGCGACATCGACAGGAGGTTGCCCGTCGCGCCGAGCACGACCAGGGTGGTCACGATGAGCGCGAGGGGCACGCCGGACGTCAGCATCAGGGGGCCTCAGTCGGATCGGCGGCAGCTTAGCACCCGCCCCGGGCCGGCGGCGGACGGATTGCCGCCGGGCTCCATTAATTCGGTGTCAGCTCCGAGGCGCCGTCGAGGGGCGGCGATGTGACGCGGAACGCCGGTAGCGCAGTATCGGCGACATCCACCGCAGCCCCGCGGAGCGCGTGGGCGCGTACGCCGAGTGCCCGGCGATGCCGACCGCATCCGGGGACCACGGGCCGGTCGCGGTCGTCTCACCAGTAGCGTGCCCGAGTTCGTGCGATCGGTCGTGGTCCATGCCCCCGTGGGGAAGGTCTTCGCCTTCCACGAGCGCGATGACGCCCTGCCGCGGCTGAGCCCCCCGTTCCCGCCCGTACGGGTGGTAGCCCGCACCGGCGGCATCCACCCGGGCGCCGAAGTGGACCTGCGCATCGGCCCGGTGCGGTGGCTCGCCCGCCACACCGCGTATGAGCGGGACCGCCTGTTCGTGGACGAACAGATCGAGGGGCCGTTCGCCCGGTGGACGCACCGGCACGAGTTCGAGGCGGTGGATGGCGCGACGACGCGGTTGACCGACCGCGTGTCGTTCGCGCTGCCCGGTGGTCGGCTCGTGAACGCCCTCTTCGGGTCCGCCGTCGCCTGGTCGCTCGTGCCGATGTTCCGCCACCGGCATCGGGCGACGCGGACCGCCTGCGAGGAGCCGCGCGCCCCTGCCCGGCCTGGGACGTCCTGAGGCCCCGTCGCGACAGCCATGCGGTCGCTCCGCACGCCTCGTTCGCGCGTGAACGTGCGGCGGAGCGTCGGTGCTCAGTGCAGCATCCGATCGAGCCAGTCGCGGATCACGACGGACTTGACGAGGCCTTCCAGGATGAACGGGTCCTGCGCCACGAAGGCCTCGGCGGCCTCGCGGCTCCGGAAGATCGCCATGTTGCCGCCAGTGCCGAAGGGGCCGATGCCGATGACGTCGCCTCGTTCGACGAACGCGTCCACGACGGCCTTGTGGCGCGGGTAGACCTTCATGACGTCGTCCATGGCGGCGCCCGAGGCTTCCCCGATCACGACTGCCTTCATCACGCCCGCTCCTGTGTGAGGATGCCGCCGACGTCCCTGTGATGGGCGCCGAACGCCCGTCCGCCGCGGCGATGATGCCACGGACCAGCCGGCGACTCGCGGACTCGCGTGGCGGCGGGACCGGCGGCCGAAGGCTCAGGCGACCGGCGGCCGGCCGGCGCGCCGCTCCAGGATGGCCTTGAGCAGCGCCAGGTCCTTCGTGTTCGCCCGGCGCATGGCCATCGCCATGAACGGGGCGACGAGGACCAAGAACCCGCTCGGGGTGCCGCGGTTCCGGAGCGTCATCTCGGTCCGGCCGTCCGGCGTCGACGCCCAGGTGTAGGTCGTCTCCATCGGAAACGGCCCTTCGGCCGTCCGCATCACGAACCGCTCGCCGGGGACGTATTCGGCCACTTCATACGTGTACTCGAGGCGTCGGCCCAGGAACAGCGCGAGGAACGCGAGCTTCGTCCCCACCGCGAGCGGCGGCGCCGTTCTCCACTCGACCGCCTTGATGTTCAGATACCAGAGCGGCACCCGGTCGGGGTCGCAGGCGAACGCTGCCACCTCGTCCCTGGGCCGTCCAATGGTCGTCCTGGTCGCGACGTCGACCGCCATGCGCTCTTTTAGACGGAAAACGGCCCCGCGGCGGTTGCCCGTCTGTCCCGACGTTCGTCCCGGCCCTGGGCCACAGCCCGGGCGCCGTCGTGTGGCGGCTACCGGCGCCCGATATCGATTCTCCAGGTGTGGGGCCTCCCACCCGCTCCGCGCCGCGGAGCGCGCTCACCGAGGAAGGAGCACGAACGTGAATCGAGGTTCAACGACCGATCGCCGCCAGTTCCTGGGCCAGATGGCAGGCGCCGCGACCGTTGCCGGGCTCTCGCTGCCGGCGTCGCCGGCCGCCGCCGCTGTCTCGTCGGACACCGACTGGATCGCCGGCGTGAAGGGCACGCACAGGGCCCTGTTCGACTTTCCCCAGCACAAGAATGGCTTTCCGCTGCTGCACATCCTGAACTACCTGAACACGTACGCCCAGGCGTTCAAGACCGCGCCGGGCACGGTGGGCGCCGTGGGCACCTTCTACTCGGCGGGCGCGCAGTCGAGCATCCCGCTCGGGTTCGACGACGCCGTCTGGGCGAAGTACGAACTGGGCGCCTACATGGGTCTGAAGGACGCGGCGGGGAAGCCGTACACGCGCAACGTCTTCCTGCGCCCGACGGCCGCCGACACGCACCTGCTGTACCAGGCGCTGGGCACGCCGGCCATTCCGATGCTCGAAGGGGCGATGCCGGCGCTCGGCATCGAGAGCCTGCAGCGGATGGGAACGACCTTCATCATGTGCAACAACGCGCTCGGCCTCTGGACGATGGAGCTCGAGGCGCGCGGCAAGGGCACGGCGGCCGACATCGACCGGGACCTGCGCGCGCACCTGGTCCGGGGGGTCACGATCGTCCCCGCGATGGTGATCGCCATCGACCAGGCGCAGAAGGCCGGCCTCACCTACAACCGCCAGTAGCGCTCCGCCGTACGCCGCCTCGCCGGGGACCGCCGGTGGTATCGTGAGCCCTCGATGGGCACGGTCTCCCGGACGGGGCGGGGCGCGCGGACGCGCCGGCCGCCGGATCGAACGCTGGCGACGATGGCCGTGGCCGTGGCGCTCCTGGCCGTGGTGATGTCGCGTCCCGCCGCCCAGGGCGACGCGGCCGCGATCATCGCGCGTGTCGAGGGCCCACAGACACCCGACCGGCAGGGCTTCGATGCGCTCACGCTCCAGGCGGTCATGGAACGCGCGCACGTGCCTGGCGTGAGCGTGGCCGTCGTCAAGGACTTCGCCGTCCACTGGACGAAGACCTATGGAGTGGCCGACGTCGGGACCGGCCGGCCCGTGGAGACCACGACGCGCTTCCAGGCTGCCTCGATCAGCAAGCCGATCACGGCGATGGCCGCCGTCCGGCTCGCGCAGGAGGGCCGTCTCGATCTCGACGCGGACGTCAACCGCCACCTGACCTCGTGGCGGGTGCCCGCGCACGGCGGCTGGCCCGCCGTCACGCCGCGGTCGCTCTTCAGTCACACGTCGGGCGCCGACGACGGGTTCGGCTTTCCCGGCTATGCCCCCGACGCGCCGCGCCCGACGGTGCCGCAGATCCTGGCGGGCGACGCGCCGTCGAATGTGGGCGCCGTGCGATTCGCCCGCCCGCCGTACGCCGGGTACAAATACTCCGGCGGCGGCCTGACGATCGCGCAGCTCCTGCTCGTCGAGCTCACGGGCCAGCCCTTCGCCGCCTTCATGCGGGCCACCGTGCTGGAGCCGCTGGGGATGCGCGACAGCTCCTACGCGCAGCCGCCCGCCGCGGACGTCACGCCGCAGCTGGCCCGTGCCCACGACGGCCAGGGCCGCGCCATGGACGCGCCGTGGCACGTGTATCCGGAGCAGGCCGCGGCCGGCCTGTGGACCACGCCGTCCGATCTCGCCAGGTTCATCATCGAAGTCCAGACGGCCGTACGCGGTCCGGGCGGCGTCGTCCTGTCGCAGGCAGGCGCGCGCGAGATGACGTCGCCGGTGGGCGTGGGCCCCTACGCCGTCGGCCTCGCCATCGAGAAGGACGGCGAGGGATGGTATTTCTCGCACGGCGGCTCCAACTGGGGCTTCCAGTGCCACCTGATCGGCCACGTGCGCAAGGGCTACGGGGTGGCGATCATGACCAACGGCGACCGTGGCCAGACGGTGATTGCCGAGCTCGAACGGCGCATCGCCGAGGCCTACAACTGGGACTCACTGCACCGGCCGCTGGTGCGCTGACCGACGGCGGTGCCAGGCGCCCGGCGCGAACCGTTTCGCCGCGAACGCCCATGCGCGACACACCACAGGGCGGGGCGTCGGCCCGCCCCTCGCCAATCCGCCACATCGCCACGCTCCAGGAAGGCCCGCTCCACGCGGCGCTGAAGTCCTGGTACGCCGAGCCCGGCGACCGCCACGAGGTGCCCGTCGACGGACGGCAGATCGATCTCGTGCGCGGGCACGAGCTCATCGAGATCCAGACGGGAAGCTTCGCCGCGATCCGGCGGAAGCTCACGGCCCTCGTCGAGACGCATCACGTGCGGCTCGTCTACCCGGTACCCGCCGAGACCTGGATCGTGCGGGTGGACGGGCGCGCCACGGTCCTCGGCCGGCGCAAGTCGCCGCGCCGCGGCCGCCTGGAGCACGCGTTCAGGGAGCTCGTGAGCCTGCCGGCCCTCCTCGCGCATCCGGCGTTCTCACTCGAGATCCTCCTGACGCGGGAGGAGGAGGTGCGCCGCCACTCGCCGGGCCGCGCCTGGCACCGCAAGGGCTGGGTCGTCGTGGAGCGGCGCCTCGTCGACGTCGTCAGCCGCCACGTCTTCCGGCGCCCGGACGAGCTCGCGGTCTTCCTGCCGGCCAGCCTCCCCCCGGTGTTCACCACCGGGGACCTTGCGCGCGGCCTCGGCGTGGACCGCGACCTGGCGCAGAAGATGGCGTACTGCCTGCGCATCCTCGGCGTGATCGAGCCCGACGGTAAGGTGAAGCGCGCCGTCGGCTACCGCCGTCCGGCGTCGGCCTGAGGGCCGCACAGGGGCGGGTCCACCGCGCGGATCGTCGGCGACGGCCCGTTCGCCGGCGGGTCTCCTACGCGCGCCCCCGAGCCTGTGGCCCGAGGTCCGCCGCGACCAGTCGCGTCAGGGCGTCGTCGAGCTGGACGTGCGGGGCACGCTCCAGCACGGCACGGACGAAGCCGGCCTTGTCCGAGGGGGACACCAGCAGCCAGAACCCCCGCGCGGTGAAGATCTCCACGCGGTCGAGCGACCACGCGGGCGACGACTCCGCGCGGCGCGACGCCTTCAGCCGCGTGATGTCGGTGAGCGGCCGCTTCCGGCGAATCGGCCCGAACCAGACCGTGATCGCATCGTCGGTGACCACGTAGGAGGTCGTGGCCACCAGCACCAGCATCGACGTCAGGACGACGAGCAGCGCCACCGGCACGCCGCCTGCCGGTCGGCCGATGGGCACCCCGGCCAGCCTCGCGACGAGCAGCGCCACGAGCGGTCCGAAGCAGAGCACCATGATCCACGCGTCCACCTTCGAGCTGAAGCGCTGCGTCACGGGTGTCTCGCCCTCCCGATCCCCGATCCCCGAGCCCCGGGCCCCGGGCCCCTACCGCCCTCTGGCCTCCGAGCTCTTCTCCCCAGGCCAGAGGAACCTCCCGAACCAGTCCCAGTTCTGCTGCATCAGCGCCCGATTGGCCTTCGGCTTGTCGATGCCGTGGCCGAAGCCACGGAAGATCATCAGCTCCACCGGCACCTGCTGGTCCTGCAGGCCCTGGTACAGCTCGAAGGCGTTGGGAATCGGCACGCGCTGATCCCGATCGCCGTGCTGGATGAGCGTGGGCGCCTTGGCGGTCTTGATGTAGGTCATGGGCGACGTGTCGGCGTAGATCTTGGGGTCGTCCCAGGGCGTGGCCTTCAGGTACTGCCGCGTGAACGGGTGGATGTCGGTGTTCACGTAGTAGGTGACCCAGTTGGAGATGCCGGCGCCGACCGACAGGGCCTTGAAGCGATCGGCATGCTTCGTGGTCAGGAACGCCGAGATGTAGCCGCCCTGGCTCCAGCCCATGGCGCCGACGCGGTCCTTGTCCACGAGGCCCTGCGCCACCAGCGCGTCGATGCCGCTCAGCACGTCCCACGCGTCGCCGATGCCCAGGTTCCGCACGTTGAGCGAGCGGAACTTCTCGCCGTAGCCGGCGCTGCCGCGGTAGTTCGGCTCGAGGACCAGCGCGCCTTTCGCCAGCCAGAGGTCGATGGGGTAGGTGGTGGTGCTGCCGTACGGCACGGGACGCGACACGCCCGTCGGCCCGCCGTGGATCACGACCAGGAGAGGGTAGCGGCGTCCGGCCTGGAAGTCCGCCGGCTTGTGCAGCACCCCCTCGATGTCCGCGCCGTCCTGACTCTTCCACCGGACCACGTCGCGGGCGTGCCGCGGCCAGGCCGCCACCTGCGCACCCAGGTCGCTGAGCCTGGTGTGTGAGAGCGTCGCTGCCACGGACGCGACGTAGACGTCGGCGAAGGCCGTCGGGCCGCTGGCCACGAAGGCGGCCGTGCGCCCGTCCGGCGTCATGGCGAACGACTGGCCGATCCAGTCGGTCGCGGCCTTGACGGTCGTCACCTGACGACTCGCGGGATCGAGGCGGTAGAGATACGCCCACGTGTGGTCGGACGCGCCGAAGTAGATGCCGGCAGGCGTCCATGCGACGAGCGACGGGTTCTCGTCGAATGCGGCCGTGATCGACTGCGGTGCTCCGCCCGTGGCGTCCACGACGGCCAACTCGCCGTTCTGGAAGAAGTAGAACGGCTTGGCCATCGCCGACCGGAACGCGATCCGCCGTCCGTCCGGCGACCAGTGGGGGTCGGTGTCGGGCCCGGCCTGGGTCACGAGCGGCGTCACGCGCTTGCCCGCCACCTCCACGACCGAGATGTCGGCCGTGCCGCTCTGCCCGGCGTCGCCGCTCACCCGGTGATCGAACGCGATGCGCGACCCGTCCGGCGACCAGTCGAAACTGCCCACCACGAACGTCCCCGAGGTGAGCGCGTCGGTGGCCTTCGTGGCCACCGTGAGCACGTGGAGGTTCGCCATGCGGGCGTCGTGGTCCTCGTGCGTGTACTCGCCGTACTTCTCGGTCCGCTCCTTCATGGCGGGCGTCACCGGGTCGGTCATCGTGTAGGCGATGCGGGCGCCGTCCGGCGCCCACGCGAAGGAGGAGACCCCCTCCTCTCCGCTCGTGAGCGGCTCGGCCTCGCCGCCATCCATCGCCATCCGGTACAGCTGTCGCGTGCCGCTGCGGTCGGACAGGAAGGCGAGCCAGCGCCCGTCGGGCGAGAAGGCGGGCTGCGTGCTGGACTTTTTCGCGTTCGTCAGCTGCCGGCCGCTGCCAGCCACGCGGGCGTCGGCGAGCCAGATTTCGGTCTCGTAGGCGTTCTCGTCCCAGTTGGTCTCGCGCACCTGGTAGGCCACCCATCGCCCGTCGGGCGAGATGGCCGGCGTGCCGGTCACGCGCGTCAGCCCGATCAGGTCGTCGATGGACTGCGCGAAGGTCGGCGTGGCGGCGAGCAGGACGAGGACGACGGCACGGGTGCAGCGCATCACAGGCCTCCGGGGCGGCGGAACCGCCGAGTCCGCGAGCGTAGCACGGCCCCCGGCGCAAGGACGCGACGTGCGGGGTGAGGGGACGCGGCCGGCTGAAGCGTTCTTGTCCGGGAGACTCGCGGAGGACTCCGACATGACACGACACGTGGCCCTCGCCGCCGCCGCGGCCGTCGCCTGGACGGCGCTGGCCGGTCTGGCGTTCGCGCAACCCCTCGGGACGTTCCGGTGGCAGCAGCTCCCGTACTGCAACGTAATCAGCCTGGCCATCGTCCAGGAGGGCGCCGCGTATCGGCTGGACGGCGTCGACGACCAGTGTGCGGGCGACACGGTGGCCCTGGTCACGGGGCTGGCCGTGCCCAATCCCAACGGCACCATCGGCTTCGGTCTCACCATCGTGACCACGCCCGGCGGCGTGCCGCTGCACCTGGAAGCGAGCATGGGTCTTCCCTCGCTGGCGGGCTCCTGGCGTGACAGCACCGGGAAGAGCGGCGCCTGGACGTTCACCCCTGGCGCGCCCGCGCCCGGCACCCCGCGGCCGGTCCCGCGCGCCACCTTCCCGGCGGGGCTCTCCGCGGGAGGCCGCGCGGTCTCGGATGTCGCGACACCCGTCGACGACGCCGATGCCGCCACCAAGGCCTATGTCGACACACGCGCCGTGAACGCCGGCGCCCCGTACGTGCCGTTCACGGGCTACGCGGCGCGAGTCGCGTCAGGCGCCGTGACGCCCGGCTTCTCCGGATGCGTCCACTTCGATCTCGCGGCCGGGTCGTCCATCGTCGTGGACCTGCCGCTTCGGACCGGAGCCGTCCCGACCGTGCTCTCCCTGAAGTACCTCGACACGTCGGCCAGTGCCGTCACGTTTCAGCTGCACGCCGTCGACTTCGGTGCGACCACGCCGCCGGTCGATCAGGTGGTCGACACCGTCGTGGCCCCCGACGGGTTCGGCGCCACCGGGTATCGCTATCTCGTCGTACCCCTACTGCAGGGCGCCGTGAGCGAGACGCACACCTACTACGTGAGCGCGGCCGCGCCCGCCCATGCCGGCACCCTGGCCTTCTGCGGCGGGATGATGCGCTACAAGCTGTCGGTGCCGTGAAGCGCGCGTCGCGCCTTGGAGCGACGCGGTGATCGACGCGGGTGCGATCCGCGAGCCGGGAATCGTGGGCGCCGGCCGCGCACGCGGCCCGATGCCGCACTGGGTTGTCGAAGCTGTCCACGGTGTGGAGGGCCCCCTCCGAGGCGCGGGCTCCTCACGCCAGCAACGCCTCAGGGCGCCGGGCGGACAGGTCCCTGCGCCAGGGCCAGGGCGCCGACCACGCCGGAGCGGGCGCCGAGCTCCGGGAGCACGACGTAGCCATCGATGGCGTCGAGAATCGACGGCGACTGCACGTACCCGTTCAACAGGTGGCCAAGCTCGCGCGTGACCAGGGGCAGCAACTCCGCGTGCGCCATCACGCCTCCGCCCATCACGATGCGCTCTGGCGACAGCGTGCAGACGAAGCCGTGCAGGGCCAGGGCCAGGTAGCGCGCCTCGAGCGCCCAGGCGGGATGGCCTGCGGGGAGCGACTCGGCCGGCTGGCCCCACCGCGCTCGCAGCGCGGGGCCGCTCGCGAGGCCTTCGAGGCAGTCGCCATGGAAGGGACAGCCCCCCTCGAACGGATCCCGCGCCAGATCGTGTGGCACGCGGACGTGGCCCATCTCGGGGTGCGTCAGGCCGTGGACCGGCCGGCCGTGCACGATGGCTCCGCCCCCGATGCCCGTGCCCACGGTGAGATAGAGCAGCGAGTCGAGGCCGCGTCCGGCGCCGTGACGCGCCTCGCCCAGGGCCGCGGCGTTCACGTCGGTGTCGAACGCGATCGGCACGCCCAGCGTGTCCCGGAACGGGCCGACGATGTCCGTCCTACTCCATCCCGGCTTGGGCGTCGTGGTGATCCAGCCCCACGTGGCGGAGGCCGGCGTGAGGTCCACGGGGCCGAACGACCCGATGCCGAGCGCCGCAATCGGTCCGAGCCTGTCCCGCTGGGCTTCGAAGAACGCGACAAGGGCGCCCAGCGTCTCGACAGGGGTCGTCGTCGGCACACGCGTCTCGGCACGGATGTCGTCGGGCCCCGTGCCCACGACCGCCACGCACTTCGTGCCGCCGAGTTCGATGCCTGCCAGCACGATCCGATCACTCGATGCCGAGCTGGCGCTGGATCTGCTCGAGCGACACGCCCTTGGTCTCGGGCAGCAGCAGGGCCACGGCCACGAATTGCACGAGCATTACCACGCCGAAGACGAGGAACGGCAGGCCGCCCGACGCCTCGGCGACGATCGGGAAGGTCCAGCTGACGGCGGCCGCCCACACCCAGTGCGTGAAGCTGCCGAGCGCCTGGCCCCGCGCCCGCACGCGGTTGGGGAAGATCTCCGACAGGTACACCCAGATCACGGCGCCCTGCGAGAAGGCGAAGCACGCGATGTAGCCGATGAGGCTGCCCAGCACGAGCACGCCGCCCGCGCGCGTCTCGAGCGCCCAGGCGGCCACGAACAGGCAGGCCGCGAGCCCAAGGGACCCGGCGAGCAGCAGGCGTTTGCGGCCCACGCGGTCGATGAGGCTCATGCCTGCCAGCGTGAACACGAGGTTCGTCAGGCCGATGATGACCGACTGCGCCAGGGCGCTCGTCCGCGCGGCGCCCGCCATGGCGAAGATGTCGGCGGTGTAGTAGATGAGGGCGTTGATGCCCGAGAGCTGGTTGAACGTCGCCACCATGAGGGCGAGCAGGATCGGCCGTCTGTACTTCGTCGTGAAGAACGCCTCGGCGGCCGACGCCGTCTCGCCGCGGAGCGAGGCGGCCACCTCGGCGACCACCACGGCCGGGCGGGCCGCTCCCACGACGCGGAACACCGCCTCCGCGTCGTCCTGTCGGCCCTGTGCCACCAGCCACCGCGGGCTTTCGGGCATGCCGAGCGTCAGCATGTAGAAGACGAGGGCCGGTACGACGGGCGCGCCCAGCATCACCCGCCAGCCGAACGTCTCGGGGCCGCCGACGGCGAGCTCGACGATGGAATTCGAGACGTACGCGGCCAGGATGCCGACGACGATGTTCAGCTGGCTGAGCGCCACCAGACGTCCGCGGGCCTCGGGCGGCGCGATCTCGGCGATGTACATCGGCGCGGCCACCGACGAGGCGCCGATGGCGATGCCCCCGAGGAAACGGGCCGCGAGCAGCACCGGCCAGCTCCAGGCCAGGCCGCACCCCACCGCCGACACCACGTAGAGCACGGCGAGCGCGCGCAGCACGAAACGCCGGCCCGTGGACTCGAGCGGGCCGCCGACGGCCAGCGATCCCACGATCGTCCCGAGCAGCGCGCTGGCCACCGTGAACCCAAGCTGCTGGGCATCGAGGCCGTAGTGTCCGCGCAGCGCTTCCGTGGCGCCCGAGATGACGGCCGTGTCGAACCCGAAGAGGAAGCTGCCGAGCGAGGCGACGGCCGCGCTCCGAAGGAGCTGGCGATTCTGCGGTGGCATGTGGCGGCCTGCGGATTCTGCCACAGCCAGGGGCCCGGCGCGGGCTGTGCTACGGCGTCAGCGAGAACCCGACGCTGCGCGTGATCGGCGTCGCCCTGCCAGACGCGATCGCCACGCGCAGTTCGTACCGCCCTGCCGGCAGGCTGTCCAGCAACGTGCGCGCCGTCACCGGGAAGACGAGACCGCCGGCCAGCCCACGCCCCGCCGCGCCGACGCTGACGGGCACGCGTACCACCTCGGCGCCCACCGAGTCCACGAGTGCGGCGCGTGCCGTCGGCCTACCGGCTGCGCCCGCGGCCGCCGCGTCGCGGCCTGCCCAGACCTCCAGATACGTCTCTATCGCCTCGCCTGGGTGGAAGACCCGTCGGGTCGTCGGCGCGGCCGGGAGCCGGCCGCGGAATGGCGCGTAGTCCTCACGGCGCACGGGGACGGTCGAGGCACCACTCGATACGAGGAAGAGCGGCGTCACGGCCAGACGGACCTTCCGGAGATCGGGGACGTCGATGTCGCCGGCGACGACGCCGTGAGCGTCGCCATGCGCCACGGCGGCCCGCACGCGGTACGCGCCGGGCAAGAGATCGAGGTGGGCGAACATCCGGAGCTGCCGCGGCGGGGCCGCCTGCCGATCCTTCGACAGGCGGATCCTCACGGTGCCGGCGTCGGCCGCCACGACCCGTCCCTGGACGTCGTTCGCGGCGATCCGGTACTCGACGGTGACGTCAGCCCCGGCCGTCGAGAGGCTCCGCTCCAGGTCGGCGCCCGCCACCTCGAGCACGGCCATTGCTCGCGACTGCCCGTTGGCCCGCGGAAACGGGCTTGCCTGGACGTGGAGCGTCAACGCCCCCCCGGGCAACGGACTCGACAGCCGTGCCGTCGCGGTCTCGCGCGGGCTCATCCGAGATTCCCGTCCGGCCAGGTAGGTTCTCCGGGCGCGGGCTGTCAGTCCGTCGGCCCGAACGCGCACGCGCACGTGGCGCGCGCGCCGGCGCGTGGTGGATCGGCCGTCGGCCGGCGGTTCGTAGCCGACGAGATAGTAGGCGCTGGCGTCCTGAATCATGCGGTCGAACAACTGGCCGGAATCGTTGGTGTTCACGCCGGCGACTCCGCCGGTCTCATCGGCCAGCACGATCAGCGGATTCAGGCCGCCCGACCGGGCCGCCGGCAGATCCCGGCTCATCGGCGCCGACAGGCCCTCATAGTCTAGGGGGTACACGGCGACGTTGGCCGACGCCGCGCGGTCGACGAGCCGCGCGAACAGAGCGCCCATCCCACGCCCCCCGATGTCCCGCCCGTCCACGCCGCCGAGGAACGCCTGGGCGAGGGCCGGTTCGAGGCCGGCAGTCACGAAGAGGATGGCCTTCCGCCGGTCTTCGATCGCCGACAGCCACTCGGTGACGTTCAGCAGCGTCTGCACGGTGCGCTCGTAGTTCGCGCGCACCTCGCCTCCCAGCGTCCCGCGCATCGTGGCGGCCAAGCTGCCGGCAGCGCCATCCGTCACCAGATCCAGATCCGGCACCGCGGTGCGGCCTATGTAGTGATCCAGTGACCGCGCAAGGCGCGTCTTGTCGGCTGTGAATTCCTGCGTGCCCGACTGCTGGCCCGTGTAGACGATCGCCGCGAGATCGCCCGCCGGCAGGCGCTCGACGAACGCCCGCGCGATCGACCGCGTTTTGGCCGTGTCGCTGGCCCTGGTGTTCAGGTCGTCGAGCACGACGGCGAATGCGCGTCGCGCGCCGATGCCGACGTTGGTCCACACGCCCGGGTCCGGGCCAGCGGCAGCGGGCTGGTCAGGTGAGTCCGGCGCGGGCACGTCTACGGCGGTGACGAACCGGATCGCGACCTGCGCGCCGCCGTCCGTGATCTCGAAGTCGTCCCGCCCGAGATTGCGCGCCGGCTGCCCGTCGGCCGTCGTGACGACGACGTCGAGCACGCGCAGTGTCACGCCTGAATGGAACGGCTGGGCGCCGGGCCGGCCGACTGTGGCGGCGGCTGCGGCCAGGACGAGCAGGCCGACAGCCCCTCCGCGCGCCTTGGGCCCGTCCATGTCGTGACACTACAACAGGCGAGGCAGGCTGCGGCCGCCGGCGCCGCTGTCGAGCCGGCGGTTGTCGCCCGCGGTACGATGGCCGCCATGCCCCAGTCACGCATCGGCCGGATCGCCGCCGTGTCGGCGGCTGTCGTCGTGGCCACGTTCGTCGCGGCGGGCGTCGTCATGTACCGGATGCTCCCGCGCAGCGGGCTCACGCCGGCGCCGCACGACTGGACGGCCGAGTGGCGGTCCGATCCGCCGGTGGTGGAGACGCTGCCCGGCGGGCTGCTCGAGACGGCGACGATCCGCATGGGCGAGGACTTCTACAAGTCCGACGCGAGGACCTGGTGGGGGCTGTACCTGGGCAACACCGTGTCGCACATCCAGGTGGCCGCGGTCTACCGCTACGGCGTGCCGCTGTCCGACGATGCGTGGCGGGTGGCCACCCGCGGCCCGATCGCGGTCGTCGTCGCGCCGGTCCTCAGACCCAGCCTGCCCGTGGCCGTGGACACGAGCACCTGGCGGGAGAAGACCGAGAGCGGCTGGGCCCGCTTCGACAAGCAGGAACAGCTCGAGGACCTGCGGCGCGGGTTGTCGGCGGACCTCGCCACGCGGGCTGCCGACGAGCGGCGCGCGGCCCTGGCGCGCGAGGCCTCGCGGCGCACGATCGGCGAGTTCGTCGAACGTTGGCTCCTCGCGCACGACGCCGGCTGGACGCCCGGCACGTTCAGCGCGGTGAAGGTCTATTTCGACGACGAGGTGGACGAGGGACTGACGCTCGAACTCCCCTCGCCCTGACCCACGCTCCACCGGCGAGCGTGCCATCGGCCGCGACGTTCAGGGCGCCGATGTCTGGACGCGGCACGACTTGTCTCGTCTCGTTTCGCCTGCGGCATCTTGGTGAGACGTTCTGACCCGGTTTCTCGCTGTACCCCGCAGAGGAGAGACCATGGCCGATTACACCGTCCGATTCGTGTCGACACCTGGCGCCGCGCGGGCCGCCCTTCTGATAGCGCTGCTGGCCACGACCGGGGTGCCGGCGCGCGCCGACGCCCAGTCGGCCGTCGGGCATCGGGCCACGAGCGGCGAGGCAGCGCCCGGGCTGCCCGCTGCGCTGCAGTCGGCGCCGGACGACCCGTCGGTGGCCCCCGGGCGGGACGCCACGTGGGACCTGCTGGCGGCCGCGCCCGTCCTCCACGACTGGCGGATCAGCGGGTCGGCCCTCAAGCCTCGCGAGAACGACGTGTCCTACACCGTCAACTCGACCGGCGGCTGCACATACGTCACGGCGGGAGACGCGAGCACCGTCTGGAACGCAGTGCCGAACCTTCCCGACGGCGCGGTGGTCAACACGCTGCGGATGTACTCCTACGACACGAGCGGCAGCAACTCCAGTGCCTGGCTCACGGTGTACGACCTCTACGGCGGATTCGTCCAGGAGTTCAACGTCACCTCGAGCGGCAACACCGGCAACGGCTTCACCGACTCGGCGACGATCAACCACACGGTGGACTACTCGGTCTACTCGTACCTGCTGAACTGGCGGCCCGTCGTCACCGGCTCCACCATGCAGCTGTGCGGGTTCCGTGTGTTCTACACCATCCCGTTGCTGGTGCCCGGGCCGCCATTGAACCTGTCGGCGTCGGCGAGCAGCGGGACGGTCACCATCTCGTGGGCGCCGCCGTCCTCGGGCGGCGACGCGGATTCCTACGTGCTCGAGGCAGGCTCGGCGCCTGGGCTCGCCAACCTCGCCGTGGTCCCCGTCACCGCGACGTCGTTCTCCGCGGCGGGCGTGCCCCACGGCAGCTTCTACCTTCGGGTGCGCGGCGTGAACGCCACGGGCACCGGGCCCGCGAGCGCGGAGGTGCACCTCGTGGTGCCGTAGCGCGCTACTCCTGCGCCTTCGTGTCGCAGACCAGGAACGCGAGGAAGCGCGCGGGCGCGGTGTCGCTGGCATTGGCCGACACCGTGTGCTCGTCGCCCAGCGTCTCGAAGAAGGTCTCGCCGGCCGTGACGACGCGCGCCGGCTCGCCGTTGACGGCGAAGCGCACGGCGCCGTCGAGCACGTAGCCGACGACCGGGCACGGGTGGCGATGCGCGGTTGACACCCCGCCGGGCGGGTAGGTCACCTCGCTCACGCGGGCACTCAGCGCCGCGCCGTCGAGCGTCGGCAGCGCGCGTGAGAACACCTCGCGCACCGCCGCATCCGGCGGCTTCTGGCCCGCCGCAGGGCCGGTGGCCGCGAGGCGATAGATGAAGCCCTTGTTGTCGTCCGAGACGTAGAGCGCGCCGTCGGCACCGGTGACGAGACCCACGGGACGCCCCGACACGGCATCGCCCTCGAGCCAGCCCGTGGCGAAGTCCTCGCTCGCCACCGGGCGGCCGTCCTTCATCGTGACGCGCACCACGGAGTAGCCGATCTTCCCCGCGGGACGCTGCGTGGATCCGTGGATGGCGACGAACATCGAGCTGCGGAACGGCTCCGGAAACGCGGTGCCTCGGTAGAAGGTGAGCCCGAGGGGTGACGCGTGGGCCGGCAGCTCGAAGGCCGGAGGCACGACGGCGCTCGCCTGGAGCGTGCGCGGCACGCCCTCCAGTTCGGGCACCGTGCTCGCCACGTTCTTGCCGACGAAGAACGGGAAGCCGTAGTGGCGGCCGTCCTCGATGAGGTTGATCTCGTCGGGCGGGTAGTCGTCGCCGAGCTTCTCCTGGCCGGTGTCGGCCGACCACATCCGGCCCGTGGACGGATCCCAGTCGAAGCCCACCGCGTTGTGCAGGCCGGCGGCGAAGGTCCGGCCCTTCGAGCCTGGGCCGTCGAACACCTGAATCGTGGTCCGCCGCGGATCGCCCTCCACGCACACGTTGCAGGACGACCCGATCCCCACGTAGAGCCGGCCGTCCGGGCCGAACGCGATCGTGCGCGACGTGTGCATGGCGGGCGTGGACGAGGGCAGATCCACGTAGGTCTCGGGCGTGCCGGCGATCCCGCCGCGCTCCCACTTCACGCGCAGCACGGCCGGCGTCGTGCCGATGTAGAGATAGCCGTCGTGGAACGCCAGGCTGTGGGCGTAGGCCATGTCGCGCAGGAGCACCGTCGGCTCGGCCACGCCGTCGTGGTTCGCGTCGGGCAGGGCCACGACCTCGGCGCGCCTGGCCACCACGAGCACGCCCTCGGGGCTCACGGCCATCAGCCGCGCGCCCTGGAGTCCCGACGCGAAGACCGAGGCCGTGAAGCCGTCGGGCACCGTCAGGTGGGCGGGCGCGGGCGGGGCCGCTGGCGACGGCGCCTGCGCGGCCGCGGGAAGCGCCATCGACGCCAGCAGGGCGGCCGCAGGGAACCGGGCGTATCTGGGACTCATCGGAGACCTCGCTCTCATCGGGCGCGCGACAGGGACGGGGACGGAACGGGCGTCGTGGTGGCGCGGCGCAGCAGCCACGCCCCCGCCAGGCACAGCGCGCCGCCGGCGACGGAGACGGCGGCCACGTGCTCGCCGCGGACGGCCACGCCCAGGACGAGCGCGACCACGGGAATGATGAAGGCGGTGCCGGACGCGCGCGTGGCCCCGAGCCGTCCGGCGGCGGATGCCAGGATGACGTTGGCGAGCGCGGTGCCGAACGCGCCCAGCGCCGCAACGGCGAGGTATGCGTGGGGCGCCCAGCGGGCCTGGCCGAGTGCCGGCAGACCGAGCGGCGCCGTCACGATCATCGACGTCGCGAGCGCCCGCCACACCACGGGCAGGGCGCCGTTTCGCTGCTGCAGCGGCCGGGCGATGTGGATCGAGATGCCGTAGGCGACCAGGGCCAGCGAGATGAGGGCCACGCCGCGGGCGCTGCTCCCGCCCTCGCCGAGGTCCGGCAGCGCCATGACCACGGCCCCCAGGAAGCCGACCGCCAGGGCGAGCACCACCGCCCTCGACGGCAGGGTTCGCGTGAAGACGACGCCCGCGGCGGCGGCCAGCAGCGGAATCGCGCCGTTCAGCATGCCCGTGAGCGCCGACGAGACGTGTTGCTCGGCGTGCGGGAAGAGACTCATCGGAAATGCCATCCAGAGGACGCCGAGACCTGCAATCGTGGCGCGGTCCTCGCGGCGTACGGGTCGCCGCGCGGCGGGCACGAGCGAGAGCGTCGCAAAGCCGATGACGAAGCGGAGGAACGTCACGCCGTCGGGCGGCAGCGCGTCGAGGCCCTCGGCGATGAACAGGAACGACGCGCCCCAGATGAGGCCCGGCGTGGCGAGGAGCGCCCAGTCGGCGAACGCGGCCGACTCGCGCAGGGCGGGCACGCGCGGCAGGGACACGGGCAGCGAGGGCATCGGCAGCGCCTCTAGGCGAAGGGGACCGCCGGAGTGCAGGTGGCGGGCGCGACCCGCCCATCGTCGAACCGGCGCTCCATCAGGGCCTCCTTCATCCGGGGAGCTCCAAATCTACCGCCTGGATTGGCACGGTCAAAGAGCCAATATTGACAAAATGCAGTGGGCCAATCGATCGTGGCGGCCATGGACCTGCACGTCCGGCTCGGCGGCCGGGGCGACCTCGCCGAGCAGATCTTCCGCCAGGTGCTCGAGGCCATCCTCGACGGCCGGCTCCGCCCCGGGGAGCGGCTGCCGCCGTCGCGGGCGCTGGCGGCCCGCCTCTCGGTCTCGCGCAACACCGTCGGCGTCGCCTACGAGCGGCTCGCGGCCGAGGGCGTCATCGAAGGCCGGGTCGGCGCCGGGTCGTTCGTGGTGCCCGGCCCGCTGCCCGCGCACCCGGCGGGCCGTGCCCCCACCGGTGTCGTCGCGCCGCGCGCGTCCTTCACGGCGCGGCCCATCGAACGCCAGGCGCCGCCGGTCGAGGTGCGCTACGACTTCGGCATCGGGACACCCGACGACTCGCTCTTTCCCCTGACCATCTGGCGGCGGTTCGTGGCCGCGGCCCTGCGTGGCAGCGTCGAGGAGTACTCGACCTACGGGCATCCCGCGGGCCATCCGGCCCTCCGGGCCGCGGTGGCGCGACACGTCGGCGTCTCGCGCGCGGTCAGGGCTTCGGCGGACGACGTGCTGCTGACCAACGGCGCGCAGCAGGCGTTCGATCTGGTGGGTCGCGTGCTCGTCTCGCCAGGCCTCCGTGTGGCGGTCGAGGACCCGGGCTACCCACGTGCCCGCCTGCTCTTCGACTCGCTCGGCGCCCGTGTCGCGGGTGTGCCCGTGGACGACGAAGGGCTGCGGGTCGATCGGCTGCCGCCGTCGGCCCGGCTCGTCTACGTGACGCCCTCGCACCAGTTTCCCACCGGCGTCACCATGTCGCTGCGCCGGCGCATGGCCCTGCTGGACTGGGCGGATCGTGCCGGCGCCGTGATCGTCGAGGACGACTACGACACGGAGTTCCGCTTCGGCGGACGGCCGCTGGATCCGCTGCAGAGCCTCGATCGATCGGGCCGGGTCGTCTACGTGGGCTCGTTCTCGAAGGTCCTGCTCCCGGGTCTGCGACAGGGATTCCTCGTGGCGCCCGCGAGCCTGCAGCCGGCGCTGCAGGCCGCGCGTCAGCTCGCCGACTGGCACGGGGACGTCACGACGCAGGCGGCGCTGGCCCGCTTCATCGACAGCGGCCACCTGGCCCGCCACATCCGCGTCGTCACACGGGTCTACGCCGACCGCTACGCACGCATCGCCGCCGGCATCGATCGGCACCTGGCCCGATGGCTCGCCGTCGTGCCCTCGTCGGCGGGCATGCACGTCGCCGCGCTCGTGCACCGGGGCGTGGCCGTCCAGGCATCGGACGTCGTCGGCGAGGCCGCGCGCCGTGGCCTGCGCGTCCACGCGCTGGCCGACTTCGCGGCCGGTCAGCCCCCGATGAACGGCGTGGTGCTGGGCTTCGGCGCCATCCCGTCCGCCAGGATCGACGCCGGTCTCGCGCTCCTCGCGCGTGCCTTCGCCGCGTCCGGCCGCCCGGGCGGCCGCGGGTGACGCGCCGCCGCGAGCCCGCCGCGCGAGACGCCCCGTTACACCTCCGCGCCGCGGCGGCACCATACTCCAGGAGTTCGTCTGGAGGTCACACACATGCGGTCGTACTCTCGATTCCATTCCTTCGCCGCGGCCGGCGCCGCCGCGGCCCTGGCGCTGTCGCTGGGGGCGGGTGCGACGGCCCAGCAGGCCCGGCCGGCGACCACCGGCGCTCCCCAGAAGCAGGACCAGGAATACACGGCGAAGATCCGCGAGGCGCTGCAGGATCCGCGCATCACCACCGAGCTCGTCGATCACCTGCCGGCGTCCGACACCGTGCCCACGCCGCTGAAGTTCCTGGGCCGCTACGTGGGACAGCCGGGCGAGCTCACCTACGCGAAGGACATCGCCCGCTACTACCAGGAGCTGGCGCGCGTGTCTCCGCGCGCGAAGTACTGGAAGATCGGCACGACCGAAGAGGGGCGTGACATCGTCGCGCTGGCGGTTGCCGACGAGGCCACCATCAAGAACCTCGAGAGTTACCGCACCCAGCTCGCCTCGCTCACCGATCCCCGGAAGACCACCGACGTCCAGGCGGCGGCCCTCCTGAAGACGGCCAAGCCCATCTACTACATCCTGAGCGGCATCCACTCGCCCGAGAACGGCGGCCCGGAGATGCTCATCGAGCTGGCCTATCGCCTGATCGTCGAGGAGACGCCCTTCATCCAGTCGATCCGGAACAACGTGATCACGCTCATCACGCCCGTCATCGAGGTGGACGGCCGCGAGAAGCAGGTGGACACCTACTACTTCAACAAGACGCGCGCGCAGGGCGATGCCCGGCTGCCGCTCATGTACTGGGGCAAGTACGTCCAGCACGACAACAACCGCGACGGCATGGGCCAGTTCCTCGAGCTGACCAAGACGGTCACCCGGATGCAGCTGCAGTGGACGCCCACGATCATGCACGACCTGCACGAGGCGCAGACCTACCTGTACTCGTCCACGGGCACGGGGCCGTACAACGATGCGCTCGACCCGATCACGATCAGCGAGTGGTGGCTGCTCGCCCAGACCGACGTGATGGAGATGGCCAAGCGCGGCGTGCCAGGCGTCTTCACCTACGGGTTCTACGACGGGTGGGTGCCGAACTACATGTTCTTCATCGCGCACTCGCACAACGCCATCGGCCGCTTCTACGAGGTGCAGAGCTACGGCCCCGACAACTACACCGCTCGCGCCGGCGCCACCACGACCAGCAAGGAGTGGTTCCGCCCGAATCCGCCGCTGCCCGAGATCAAGTGGGGTCCCAGGAACAACACGAACATCCAGGAGTCGGCGCTGCTGCTCTCGATGCACTACGTGGCGGAGCACCGGACCACGTTCCTCGAGAACTACTGGATGAAGAACAAGCGGTCGGTCGAGAAGGGGAAGCGCGGCCCCGTCTACGCCTGGCACATCCCGGCGAACCAGCGCCGGAAGGCCGACACGGCGGACGCGGTGAACGAGCTGCTGCGCCAGGGGCTGGAGATCCAGCGCGCGACGAGCGCGTTCACGGCGGGTGGGGTCTCGGTGGCCGCCGGCGACTACATCGTGCGCGGCGACCAGCCGTACCGGACGCTCGCGGACATGTACTTCTCCGTCCAGAACTACCCGCCGCAGAACCCGCGCCCCTACGACGACACGGGCTGGACGTTCCAGTACATGCGCGACCTCACGATTGCCGAGGTGAAGGACGCGTCGGTGCTCTCGGCCGCCATGGCGCCCGTGACCGGCCCGGTGACGGCGGCCGGCGGCGTGCAGGGCACCGGGTCGACGCTGGTCGTGGATCACACGGCCGACAACGCGCTCGTCACCTTCCGCTTCAAGAACCCGTCGGTGAAGATGGCGGCGGCGGAGGAGGACTTCGAGCTGGCCGGGCACAGGTTCCGCGCCGGCGCCGTCGTGGTCCCGAACGCCGACCGCGCCACCCTCGAGCCCATGCTGAAGGACCTGGGCCTCTCCGCCTGGGCGGTCGACGCGCCGCCGGCCGTGAAGACCCACGACCTCGACATCCCGCGCATCGGCTACGTGCACAGCTGGACGCGGACGCAGGACGAGGGCTGGGTGCGCGCGGCGCTCGACACCTACGGCGTGCCCTACACCTACTTCGCCGATCAGAAGCTGCGGGAGGGCAGCCTCCGGGCGAAGTACGACGTCATCATCTTCCCGCACGTCGGCGGTACCCCCACCTCGCAGGTGAACGGCATGGCCATGACCGGCAAGACGCCGCTGCCGTACAAGAAGACCGACAAGACGCCGAATCTCGCCTACGTGGACTCGAGCGACGACATCCGGGGCGGCATGGGGCTCGAAGGGCTCCTGAACCTCGTGCAGTTCGTGCAGGAAGGCGGGACGCTCATCACCGAGGGGTCGACGTCCACGATCCTCCCCGAGTACGGCGTCACGTCGGGCATCACCGTGGAGAGTCCGCCGCAGCTCTTCGTCCGCGGCTCGATCGTCCGCGGCAAGATGGCGGACCTCAAGAGCCCCCTCGCCTATGGCTTCGACGCGAGCGATCTGCCCGTCTACTTCAACCAGGATCCGGTGCTGAACGTGGCCGCGGGCGGCCCCGGCGCCTTCCGCGGCTTCTTCGGCGGCGGGGCGGCCAACGCCGGGCTCGGCCAGAACGTGACCCCCAACGCGCAGCCGCTGCGCATCCAGCCGCTCGAGAGTGCCCCGGCCGGCGATCGCGGTGGGCGGGCCGCGCCCGACGAGATGGCGCAGTTCCGGTCGATGGCCGCGCAGTTCGGCATCACGATCGACGAGACCCGTCCGCGCGTCGTCGTCGCGTTCTCGCAGAACCCGGCCGATCTCCTGCTGTCGGGCACCATCGCCGGCGCGCAGGGGCTCACGGGCAAGGCGGCGCTCGTGGACGCCGCGCTCGGCAAGGGCCATGTCGTGATGTTCGCGATCCGGCCGTTCTGGCGCTGGCAGACCCAGGGCACGTTCAGCCTGGGCTTCAACGCCCTGATGAACTGGAACGACCTGGACGCGGGGAAGGCCGACACGCGGACGTCGACCTCGCGTCAGTAGACCCGGCCGTCACGCACATCGTCCCAACGGGGCCGCCGGTGCTACGCTCGCGCGCATGACGACCCGACGCCATGTGCTCAAGGCGGGTGCCGCGGCCCTGGCCTCGGGACTGCTGCCCGCGTCGCCCCTCCGCGCGCAGGCGCCGCTCGGCATCCTCATGCTGGGCGGCACCGGCTTCGTCGGGCCCCAGATCGTGCACGCCGCGCTGGCGCGCGGCCATCGCGTGTCGATGCTGAATCGCGGCCGGCGCGCGCCGAACCAGCACGGGGACGACTTCTCGAAGGTGGAGGCGCTGCGCGGCGACCGGACGCGGCCGGACGCCTACGATGCCCTGAAGGGCCGGCGCTGGGACGTGGTGGTCGACACGGCCAACAGCGTCCCGTGGACGCGCGCGGCGGCCGCGGCGCTGAGCGGCCGCGTGGGCCGCTATCTCTACGTGTCGTCCACCGGCGTCTTCTGGCCGTACCGCACGGTGGAGATTCCCGAGTCCGGCCCCGTCCGCCTGGCCGACGTGCCGCCGCAGGACCCGCCGAGTTTCGGCGTGATGAAGGCGCAGAGCGAGCAGGCGGCCCGCGACGTGTTCCCGGACGGCCACCTGGTGATCCGGCCCGGCTACATCGTCGGACCCGGGGATGGGAGCGACCGGTTCACCTACTGGCCCGTCCGCATGGCCCGTGGCGGGGAGGTGCTGGTACCGGGGCGGACGAGCGACCGCGTGCAGTACATCGACGTCCGCGACCTGGCCGAGTGGATGGTGCGCCTCATGGAGGCCCGGGCGTCGGGCACGTTCAACGCCGTCGGTCCCGCCACGGCCCAGACGCTGGGCGAGTTCATCGAGGGCCTGGCGCCGATGGCCGCGCCGGGCACGACGTACACCTGGATCGACGACTACGCGTGGTTGAAGGCGTACCCGCTCCGGCCGAAGACGGCCGACGATCCCGGCGGGCTCATCGAAGCCATTCCGTGGGTGATGGCCGACGGCGACGAGCTGGGGCACATGCGGATCGCCAACACGAAGGCGCGCGGGGCGGGCCTGACGTATCGCGCCCTCCTGACGACGGCGCGCGACACGCTCGCGTGGCGGCAGTCGGACGCGGCGCCGGAGGCGCTTCGGATGACGCCTCGCTACGTGATGACGCCCGAGCAGGAGCGCGCGATCCTGGCGGCGTGGAAGGCCCGCCGCTGACGCGCGCGGCGCGAGCCGGACCGACGAGCCGCATACAGGTGCGCCGTGAGCGGGCATGGCGCACGGCCGTCCCGGAAGCGAACAAGCCGGCGCGGGCGGCGCCGGGCGGGCGTTCCGCAAGCCGCTGAATCCCAAGGGCCACCGCCCGCACGCGAGACTGGCCCCAATCCTGCACTCCGGTCCGCCCCATGGACCGACTGCTCCAGGACCTGCGCCACGCCGTCCGCGTCCTGCTCAAGACGCCGGGCTTCAGTCTAGTCGTCGTCTTCACGCTGGCCGTCGGCATCGGCGCCAACACCGCCATGTTCAGCATCGTCAATGGCGTGCTGCTGAGCGGCCTCCCGTTTCCCGACCCGTCACGGCTGGTGGACGTGAACGAAGTGGAGCGGCGCGATCGGGGGCCAGGCGCCATCGCGCCCGCCACCTTCGTGGATTGGCAGCAGACGGCCACGAGCTTCGACGCGCTCAGCGCCTACTGGCGACGCACGTTCAACGTGACGCTCGCGGCGGGTGAGCCCGAACGCCTGAGCGGCGCCGTCACGTCGTCGACGTTCTTCGACGTCCTCGGCGTACCGACGGTCCTGGGCCGGTCGTTCACGCGCGCGGACGCCGAACCGGGCCAGGGCCAGAGCGTGGTCGTGAGCTTCGGCTTCTGGCAGCGGCGCTTCGCGGGCTCGCCAGACGCCATCGGCCAGGCGGTGCGCCTGGACGGCACCCCCCACACCGTGATCGGCGTGATGCCGGCCACCGTGAACTTCCCACAGGGCGCCGAGCTCTGGATCCCGGCCGCCTACGACGTGCCGTCGCCGGGGCCGCCCGATCCGCGGGCGATTCGGGACATGCACTTCCTGCGCGCGATCGGACGCCTGACGGCCGGAACGGCCATCGACACGGCGAACGCCGAGCTTGCGACCATCTCGGACCGCCTGGCGGCGGCATATCCCGCCGAGTCGGCGAACTTCATCGGCGTCGCGCGGCCGCTGCAGGATCAGCTCGTGCGGTCGGCGAGGACGCCGCTCCTCGTGCTGCTCGGCGCGGTCGGCTGCGTGCTCCTCATCGTGGTGGCGAACGTGGCCAACCTGCTGATGGCGCGGGCCACCGCGCGGACGCGGGAGCTGGCCATCCGGGCAGCCGTCGGGGCCCACCGGCGGATGATCGTCCGCCAGCTGCTGACCGAGAGCGTGCTGCTGGCGCTCGTCGGCGGCGGCCTCGGCGTGCTGGTCGCGTTCTGGAGCGTGGACGCGATCCTGGCGCTCGACCCCGGCGATGTCCCGCGGGTCGCGCCCATCGGGGTGGACGGCGCCGCCCTGGCCTTCGCGCTGGTCCTGTCGGTGGCCACGGGCATCCTGTTCGGCCTGGTGCCGGCGTGGCAGGCCTCGCAGCCCGACCTGCAGTCCGCGCTGAAAGAGAGCGCCCGGGGGACGACCGGCGACGGCCACCGCCGCTTCGCCCGGGCCGGCCTGGTGCTGGCCGAGGTGTCGCTCTCGCTCGTGCTGCTGGTGGGCGCGGGCCTGCTGTTCCGGAGCCTCATGACGCTCGTGGACGTGCCGCTCGGCTTCACCACCGACCGCATCCTCACCGTGCAGGTGGCGCCCACGGGCGAGAACTACCGGTCGTCCGGCCAGCTCGTCGCCTACTGGGATCGGGTGCTGGCCGGCGCGCGGGCCCTCCCGGGCGTGGAGGCGGCCGCGCTGACGACCTCGCTTCCGATGAGCGGTGGCCGGACCGTCATCGCGTTCAACGTCGAGGGCAAGCCCGAGGTGCCCCTGAACCAGCAGCCGCTGGCGCGCTGGCTCGACGTCTCGCCCGGCTACTTCGCGACGCTGGGAATCCCCGTCGTCCGCGGCCGCGAGTTCACCGAGGCCGATGCCGTGGATCAGGCACGGGTGATCGTGATCAGCCAGGCCATGGCCCGGCGCGAATTCGAGGGACTCGATCCCATCGGCCGCCGCTTCAGCTTCGACTCCGACGAGCGCGGGCAGCCGATCTGGTCGGAGATCGTCGGCGTCGTCGCCGACGTGCGCCACGACCGCGCGGACGAAGCCCCGGGCCCGATGGCCTACGGCGTACACACCGGCGCGGCACGGTCGGCGCAGTACGTGATCGTCCGCACCGCCGGGTCGCCGTCGGGGCTGGCGGCGCCGCTTCGCGCGGCGCTCCAGGCGCTGGATGCCTCGCTGCCCGTCTCGCAGGCCCGGACGCTGGACGCCGACGTCGGCGCGTCGTTGACGCAGCGCCGGTTCAACGTGTCCGTCCTGGCGGTGTTCGCCCTGATCGCGCTCGTCCTGGCCCTGGCCGGCATCTACGGCACGGTGTCGTACGCCGTCGCGCAGCGTGCCAACGAGATCGGCATCCGTGTCGCGCTGGGCGCCACCACGCGGGAGATCCTGCGGCTGGTGCTCGTGGACGCGCTGAAGCCCGTCGCCGCCGGCCTCGTCGTGGGCCTGGGCGCGGCGCTCGTCTTCACGCGGACGCTCCAGGGGCTCCTGTTCGGCGTGAGCGCGACCGACCCGCTCACGTTCCTGTCGCTGCCGCTCGTGCTCGCGCTGGTGGCGTTCGTCGCGAGCCTGGTGCCGGCGATGCGGGCCACCCGCGTGGATCCGCTCGAGGCGCTGCGGATCGAATAGCGGCCGTGCCGCGGTCCGGGAGGCTGCGCTCCCGGCCGCGTGTCCACGGCCGTTCCGCCAGGCCGGCGGCCGGCCCGGCGGGTGAGGGCCGGCTCAGTGCTCGGGGACGGCCTCCATCAGCATCGACAGCGCCTTGTCCAGCGTGGGCCCGGCCTGACGCTGGCCCTTGTAGTTGCCGATGCGCACGACGACGAGGTCGTGCGAAGGGATGATCCACACGGACTGCCCGCCGGCGCCCTGCATCGAGTAGGACTCCTTCGGAATCGGCCGCGCGCCGTCGCCGTTGATCCAGAAGAATCCTCCGTAGATCGGCCGCTCGTCGGCCAGCCAGGCCGGGGCCAGCGTGCTCACGAACTTCGCGTAGCCCTCGGGCAGCACGCGCTCGCCGCCCGGGGCGACGCCGTCGTTCAGGTAGAGGTTGCCGAGGCGCGCCCAGTCGCGGCCCGACATCAGCTCGTACCCCTGCGTGAGGAAGTTGCCGTAGGGATCGGTCTCCATGACCATCGAGCGCACGCCGATCTTGTCCCAAAGCTGGCGCTGCGGGTAGGAGAGGTAGTCGAGCTTCAGTTTCTCGATGCCGAGCCGGTTCAGGTAGTTCGTCAGCACCGGATCGGTGTTCCGGTAGCGGCCCACCGTGTTGGGCTTCCACTGCTGCGGCCGGGTCGCGGCGTATTTGAACGAGTCCACGCCGCCCGTGTAGAGGTACAGGTGATCCGGGTAGGTCCCGTTGGGATCGAAGTCGGGATCGTTCGGCGCCTTGATCCGGATGCCGCTGGACATGTGCAGGATGTCCTGGATGCGGATCTCCTTGCGCGGGTCGCCCTCGCCCTGCCATTCCGGAATGGGCGCCGGCTGGTCGAGCGTGTAGACGCCCTTGTCGATGAGCGTCCCCATGATGGTCGCCGTGACGCTCTTGCCCATCGACCAGCTCTCGAGCGGCGTGGTCATGGTGATGCCCTCGCCGTAGCGCTCGCCGATGAGCCGACCCTTCCACGTCACGACGAACGCCGTGGTCTCCGCCTCGGGTGTTCCGAACGCCGCGTCGACCGCCGCCTTGATCTTGGCCTCGTCGAGTTCGGCCGGGAACCCCGCGGCGATCCGATCGCCCATGGGCCAGTCCTGGCTGCCGGCCGCCGGGAGATTCGGCTTCACGGTCTTGGGCGTGAAGTGCAGGGTGGTGGTGCC